>NZ_KK082154.1:10884-27677 GCF_000598065.1 Paenibacillus darwinianus
AGCCGATCCGGAATCATCGGCTGCGGCAGCCGGTTCAGGCGCAAGACTCGTCTGGAAGCAAAGATTGCTGCTGATGGCGGCAGGAATCCCGGCGGCCGTAACGGGGCTGCTATACTATGAATCGATGCGCTACGTCTCGGCATCTCTCGCTATTATTCTGCTGTTTCAATTTACGTGGATCGGGGTTCTGATCCAGGCAGTCGCCGAACGACGACGTCCGGGCGGGTTCATACTGGTTTCACTGGCGGTATTGTTCGGCGGAACGCTGCTGGCTGCCGGCATTGTGGAGGAAGGAGCCGGCCGGCTGCCGCTGATGGGGACCGTGCTGGGACTGCTGTCCGCCGTCAGCTATTCGCTGTTTATTTTGTTGAGCGGTAAAGCGTTGCCCGGCATCCGCCCTGCATACCGCAGCGTGTGGATGCTCGCCGGGGGGATGATGTTTGTGTTTATTCTGTTTCCGCCTGAATTTCTGATTAATGGAAAGCTGTGGAGCGAGCTGCTGCTGTACGGCATGCTGCTCGGCCTGTTCGGCGCTTTTATCCCGCCGGTGCTGTTTGCGGTCGGGGTTCCGCGTATCGGAGAAGGAATGGCCAGCATTCTGGGCGCCTTCGAGCTGCCTGTCGCCATTCTCGCTTCTTCGATTGTTCTGCGGGAGCCTGTCAGTCTGCTGCAATGGGCGGGCGTCGTGCTCGTTTTGATCGGAGTGGCACTCCCGGAGCTGGAGAAGCGGCGCTCCAGCCTTCGCTAGCCTTTTCGCCGTAAGCGGCGGGAAGGCTTTCTTTGTGCAGGAGCGGGGATGTTGATAGAATAGACGGTAACCGCTGCAAGGCGTCGAAGGGAGACGTGCCTGTCCATGAAGCTGAACAAAGTACACCATATTGCCGTCATATGCTCGGATTACGGACGGTCGAAGGCTTTTTACGTCGACGTGCTGGGCTTGACCGTGCTGAATGAGATTTACCGGGGGGAGCGGGATTCCTACAAGCTTGACCTGGCTTTGGACGGCGATTATATATTGGAGTTGTTCTCGTTTCCGGAGCCGCCGGCCAGAGCGAGCTATCCCGAGGCCGCCGGATTGCGCCATTTGGCGTTTGAGGTGGATGACGTAGTCGCGGCGGTTCAGGAGCTTGCCGAATCCGGCGTCGCGGCAGAACCGATCCGGATCGATCCCGTTACCGGGAAAAGGTTTACGTTTCTCGCCGATCCGGACGGGCTGCCGATCGAGCTGTACGGGCGATGAGTGAATGCGCGCATGCGAAAAAGGGCTTTCCCTTAAGTCATCCGGGATGACTTGGGGGAAGGCCCTTTTTACAAAGGCAGCGTCAAGGCTCGTCCATCTCAGCGGGTTCCCCTTGATCGCCGGGATATTCCCGTTCGCGCGTCTCATGCAGACCGCGGTTTTCGTAGCCGAACCGGTTAGGGGAACGCTGGTCGATCCGCCACGGTTTGCTTTTTCCCAGCGACTTGGACACAAGCGAGGACCCGTAAGGGCCCTCCGGAAACTCTTCGGCAACCAGATCGTTGCGCTGTGATTCGACATTGCTGAAATCGGTATACGCTTGTCTTTCTTCCTCAATGAAGCCTTCGGCCACGGCGGCACCTCCCGGAGGAAATGAACATCCGTACCAGTGTTCCCCGATCAGTCGGTAAAATTCACCGTTCCGACGACCAGATACAGAAATTGCCCCAGCTCGGCCGCTTCCTCTTCCGACAGCTGGAACGTGTGCTCCAGGTAGCCTTCCTCTTCGAGATCGTCTGCGCCGATGATCGCCGTTTTGCCGGATTGCAGATCGGTGACGAGCTTTTTGCCGTAAAAACGGTTCGTCGTCGTCACTGCCAGGTCGAAGCGCTTCATACCAGGCGTAATAAAGGTGACAAAGCGTGTGGTCGTTTGTTCCGTCGTATCGGACATGAAATCGTATTCAGGCAGCATAAGAGCATTCCTCCGCATCGTTCGTTTGTCGCTTCATTATACACAATCGGCCTTATCCGCAAAAGCGCCGCAAGTCATAGAGGCCGCAGCGGGGTCGAAGACAGGCAGGGGAAAGCAAGGCCGCAGGTACGATGACCGCTCGGGACGCCAGGATGATGACGATCATAACGGCGGCGAAGGCGACGTCAAGACGTTCACGGTGACGGTAAAGGAAATGCCTTGAACGGATGCGTAAAAGGATGGCGTAAAAGATGGCGTAAGAGCAGGCTTGTAAAAAAATTGCTCCTATGGTACTATTCGATTAACCGAATACGGATCGTTTAGAGGGAGCACCTCTTTCGCTGACGCGAGAGAGGTGCTTTTTGTCGTGTTCGGGGATCTTGACTATTTTGCGGAGGTGCAGAGGGATGCATTTGGTATTTGTGAACACGCTTGAGAAAAGGACGGATGAAGGCCGGGTGGCTGCGGCCCAGGTGTCGATCGGCGAGACGCAGGGCCATTGGACGGTTTTTTGGACGGAGCCGGGCGGGGGCGGGCAGACGCGGAGCGTCTGGTTTGAGGGCACGTCATGGGAGGAAATGATCGCGGCGTTCCGTCACGGTATCGCGGTGGCGATGGGAGAGGGCTATGAGCCGGTTCTCGACGGCATGCTCGAGGAAAAACGGATCGCGGGCGGCGGAACGGTATCGATGCTGCAGTGCTACGGGGAACTGCATGCCCGGGAAGAGCTGTTCGAGGCGCTCAGGGAATGGCGGCGCAGTAAAGCGGTGGCGGAGAAGAAAGCCGCTTATCTTGTGTCGACTAACCGGCTGCTGTGGATGATCAGCGCCTTCGTGCCGCATACGGAAGAAGAGCTGAAGCAGATTCCGGGGTGGGGAAGCAATAAATCGGCGGCGTACGCGGCGGAAATCATCGCGGTTACGACGCAGTTTGAGCGCCTCACGACCTTTCCGCTGACGTGGGTGCCTGAAGCGCTTGGGACGGAAACGCACATGAAGTGGCTGTTCAAGCAGAAGGAGAACAAATACCGTGCCGAGCTGGAAAGGTACCGCGCGAAGCGGGATATTCTGAACGGGGTGCGCGAGGGGCGCGGGCTTGACGAGCTGGTGTCGACGCTCGGCATCGAGCGGCGGGATTTGATCGAGCGGATTGAGCTTCTCGATCAGGAGGGCTACGATATGACACCACTGCTGAACCGTGAACTGGAGCGGTTGCCGGAGGAGGAGCGGCAGAAGATCGGCCGTGCCCTTCAGGAGGTGGGAGACCGTTATTTGAAGCCGGTGCTGATGCAGGTTTATTCGGAGAGCGAGCTGAAAGGCAAGCCGCTCGATTCTTTCTACGAGCGGCTCCGCCTCATGAGGCTGCGGCAGAAACGCGTCGCGCAGCTCGCCGCCATGTAGCGGCCGCCTATAGGCGCGGCCCGGTCGGGCGGCTTGTAACGCCTGCTGACGGGGAGCGGACTGGGCGAGGCAGGCGGTTCTAGACGGACCGTTCCGCTTTGTCCGGATGCGCGCCGCGGCCGTCCGGCCAGATCGGATCGGCGAACAGAATGCGGGCGCCGCTGTCGCCGGTTTCGTATGAGCGGTTGCCGATGAGAGCGGCCGTCTCGGCGCGCACCGCTGCGGAACGGGACGTTTTGTCGCCGGTTGTGCAGGTTTCGCGCTCCCCTTCGCTGCGGAGCCACTTCAGCGCTGTCAGAATAATTGATACGCTCTCGGTCAATGCGTGTTGCCACATATCATCAAACGTGTCGCTTCTTTTCGCCGTCCCGTCCGTCGGATCGGACCACGGTCTGCCTTGATCGTTTAGAGTTAGCGCGCGGCGGATGCCGCTCGGGTCGTGGAACAGCTTCCACGTTTCCAGCCTTAGCCGCCTGCTCACGACGAGTGTATCCATCATTACCTCGAAGCGCTGATGATCCCATTTACGGAAGCCGGACCGGCTGAACACGTAAGGGTGAACATTGCGGTCGAGCGTATGTGAAGCACGAAGCCGAGCGCATAGACGACCGCCGGGTCCGCCGATAAGCTCCCGTTCGCCGGCCCGCTCCAGTACCTCCGCGCCGAAGATCAGATGCGTCCAGATGTTAGGCAAGCGTAACCTCCCGGTATACTCGGCTTTATGAAAGAAGTAGAATGAATAACACAGGTGCGGCATGATTTGGATTCTATACGGGGTATGCACCGAATTACAGGGAGAAATTCCGGCATATCCAGCGCTTATCTCTAAGAAAGAAAATTAGAGGGAGCTTTTCCTGCTAGAAACTGCCGCAGGCATCTGCCGTTTTGCTTAACGGAGAGGATATGAAGTAAACTGGATGACAGGTGATGAAACGATGCTGAGGGGAAAGAAAATTTTAATTACCGGGGCGGGCAGCGGCATCGGTGCTGAGACCGCGAGGCTGCTCTCGGCGGCGGGCGCGGTGCCGATCCTGACGGGGCGCAACGGGGATAAGCTCAAGGCCGCAGCGGCGAAGCTGCCCGGCAGGCACGGCGTTTATACGCTGGATGTGACGGACAATGGGCAGGTAGAAACGGTCATTGCGCAAATTTTAGCGGATTTCGACGGGGTTGACGTACTGCTGAACAATGCCGGTTTCGGCTTGTTCGAACGGTTCATGGACGCGCCGGTGAGTCATTTTGGGGCGATGATGGACACCAACTATATGGGGATCGTGCGCTGCACCAAAATGGTGCTGCCGTCTTTCCTCGCGCGCGGCGACGGCCATATCGTCAATGTCGCTTCGATCGCCGGCAAGCTCGGGACGCCGAAATCAACCGGTTATACGGCGTCGAAGCATGCGGTTCTCGGATTGACGAACGCGCTTAGGGCGGAGCTTTACGGCACCGGCATCGTCGTATCGGCCGTTAACCCGGGTCCGATCGATACGCCGTTCTTCGAGCAGGCCGATCCGGACGGCACGTATGTGAAGAACGTCAGCTGGTTTATGATGACGCCCGAACGGGCGGCCAAGTCGATTGTTCGGGTGATCGACCGGCGCAAGGCGGAGCTTGATATGCCGTTCACAGCGGCGGCGGGCGTGAAGCTGGTGCAGCTTTTTCCGAGGCTCGCGGACCGTGTGACGGGCAAGCTGTTGAATAAGAAATAATAGGTGATGTGAACGGAGGAGGCGCTACATGGATACGAGCTGGAAATCGTTTGGACTGCGCGCCGCGCTGCTGGACAAGCTGGAGGAGAAGGAAATCAGACAGCCGACGCCGGTGCAGGCGAAGGCGATTCCCGCGCTGCTCGGTGGACGCGACGTTTACGCGCGTTCCCAGACCGGAACGGGTAAGACGCTGGCATTTCTGCTGCCGATACTGGAACGGATCGATCCGGACCGGTCGGAAGTGCAGGCGATCGTGCTGGCACCGACGCAAGAGCTGGCCATGCAGATCGTCCGTGTGGCGGAAATCTACGCCGAAGCATGCGGCATTCGCGTACAGCAACTGATCGGCGGGGCGGCCGTCAAGCGTCAGATCGAGCGGTTGAGGCTGAAGCCGCAGCTCGTCATCGGCACGCCCGGCCGGGTGAACGAGCTGATGAAGCTGCGCAAGCTGAAGCTGAACCGGGTTTCGTTCGTTGTGGTAGACGAAGCGGACCAAATGTTCGAGCTCGGCTCGACTGCTGAGCTGGAGGCGATCCTCGGCTCGGTCGGCGACGACCGCAGGCTGGCCTTTTTCAGCGCGACGCTTCCGGCAGCAATGGAGCGTTTGGCCGGCCGTTGGATGGCGGATCCCGAGCGTATTGATGTAGCGCAAGCCGAGCGGGTGGCCGCGTCGATCAAGCATGTTTATATTGTCAGCGACGTGCGCGACAAATTCGAATCGGCGAAAAAGCTGATCCATGCGCTGAAGCCGTCTTCGGCTTTGATCTTTCACAACGATACGGACCAAATCGCCCACTGGGAGTCGAGATTCGGGTTCGAGGGCTTCTCCGCCGGCTCGCTTTACGGCGATGCCGACAAGCTTAAGCGTTCGCAGACGCTGGATCGTTTCCGCGACGGACGCTGCGAGCTGCTGCTGGCGACCGATGTCGCCGCACGCGGCATCGACATTCATGCGCTGCCGCTTGTAGTGAATGTGGACGCGCCGGATGAAGCCGAACGGTACGTGCACCGGGCCGGGCGAACGGGACGAATGGGCCGCGCAGGGCTGGTCGTGACGCTGGCCGCGCCGCGCGAGGTAGCGCCGCTTGTGAAGCTGGCGAAGAAGTTAGGCATAGAGCTGGAGGAGCGCGTATTGTTTGGGGGCAAGCTGCTGCCGCTCGACGAGTTCCGGCGACGGGGAGCCGGAGGCAGTAACGGCAGCGGGCAAGCGGCCTCCGGCAGAAGCATACCGGCGAGATCCGGACTGTCGCGCTCCGGCGGTGCTGCCGGAGAAGCAGATCGGCCGGCGCGGCGTGCAGTTGGAGAAGCGGGTTCGTCGTTGCGGCGCGGAGCCGGCATTTCTTCTCGGCCGCCGCAGAATGGCGGCACAGGCGCAGGTGCGGACGCATCCGCGTCGGGAACCGGAAGAGGCGCGACGGCTAATCCGCGCGCTGGCAAACCGGCTGCCGGTGTATCCGCCGCAGCGACCGGCGGCGCGAAAGCCGACAAAAAATCGAAGGCCGCCCGTGAGCGTGCGCGCAAGGACAAAGGCGCGCCGAAGTGGCTGAAGGCGAAGCGCGAAGACCGCGACGATAAGCCTCAGTAAGCCGTATCTCGCCCTTGGCAGCAAACGTGTTAGAACGTGAGAAATTAACGGAAATCGTCCCAAGTCGAGCGACTAATGTCACGGCTTCGGACGTTTTTTTTCTTACTACCCCCAAAAAACGACGGCTGGCTGCCGAACCTTATTAGCGTGAGTAAGACCAAGCGTTTACATAGGGCTTATCGGCATCAATCATCCAATTGAGGGAGTGTGCAAAACAAATGAACAAGACGATCAAAAAAACAATCCTGTCTTCACTGGCTGTAATCATGCTGCTTGGCGGGGCAACCTCCGTATTCGCGGACGGTAAAGGGCGCGACAAAGACAAATGGGACGATCGCATTTATAAAGCCGATTTTAAAGGCAAGTGGAACGACGATAGTGACAACGATGACGACGATAACGACGAGATTGAAATCAATCTGACGTTCAAGGATGAGAAAGAGCTGAAGTGGGCGCTTGAGCATATTATGCGTCTGGCCTCGAAGGGTGTGTTCACCGGATACGAGGACGGCAGCTTCAAACCGCTTCAGAAAATTACCCGCATCGAAGCGCTCGTTGCTGCGGTCCGCTTGATGGGTCTTCGCGCCCAAGCCGAATCGGCTGCGGAAATGAGCACGAAGCTTAATTTCAAAGACGCGGACAAGCTGCCGAAGTGGGCGATCGGTTATGTCGCGGTTGCGGTGGAGAACGACCTGTTTGCCGAAACTGACACGACGGTAAACCCGAACAAACCGGCCGACCGTCTGTGGGCGGCAACGCTGCTCGTAAAAGCGATGAAGCTGAGCGATGAAGCAAAAGCGAAAAGCAACACGGAGCTTGCATTCCGCGACGCGGAAAAAATACCGGCAGGCTCTGTCGGTTACGTCGCAGTAGCCGTTGAGAAAGGTCTCGTCACCGGCTATCAGGATGAAACATTCCGCCCGAACCAATCGGTAACGCGCGCCGAGCTGGCGGCCTTGCTTGACCGGACGGACAGCCAAATCCCGGATCAGGCTCAGGATGCGCAAGCCGTTAGCGGCAAGCTGAAAGCTGTCGTTTCCAATGGCGCGATGACAATCGTCAAAGCAGACAACACGGAAGTCGCGCTTCCGCTCGACTCGAATGTGTTCATTTTCCGCAACAATATTAAATCGGATGTTACTGCGCTTGAGGCGAACGACACCGTGCTGGTGCGCACATTCCAAGGCAAGGTCGTCTTTATCGAAGTCACGCAAAATGCGTCGGCTGCCGTTTCGTTTACGGAAACGGGCGTGATCAACTCCGTATCGTTTAACGCGCAAGGCAAGCTGGCCACGCTGTCGATCACAAAAACCGTAAGCGGCGGCACGCAGGCTATCATCTATAACGTCGCTGCCGACGTGGCGATCCAGGGCAACGCCTCATTGACGGTCGGCCAGACGATCGAGGTGAAAGGCGCGAACGGAACCGTGAGCTCGATTCAAGTGAAATAAGAAATCCGCCATACAATCGCATTTATAATCGAACCCTCTGGACCACCTGTCCGGAGGGTTCGTCATTTTCGGCTTGCCGCCGGGTGCCCGGTTCGGCCTTTCGCCGTTGCCGCACGCTTTGTTTTCCCTGCCGGGTCTCTTGTATAATGGTGACTAGAAACGGGGTGAGGACGTGCAGCCTATACTCGAGGTGCGGCAATTAACGGGGGGGTACAGCCCGCGCAGGCCGGTGTTACACGACCTGTCGTTCAACGTGATGCCGGGCGAGATGATCGGGCTGATCGGGTTGAACGGCGCGGGAAAAAGCACAACGATCAAACATATTCTCGGCCTGATGAAGCCGCATGCGGGCGAGGTTCGGATAGCCGGGACGACGTTGGCGAACGACCCGGATACCTATCGCGCCTCCTTTGCCTATGTGCCGGAAACGCCGGTCCTGTTCGACGAACTGACTGTACAGGAGCATATGCGGTTGACCGGCATGGCGTACGGCGTGGAGGAACAAGCATTTGAGCCGCGCGCGGCCGGTCTGCTCGATGAATTCCATATGACGGGGAAAAAATCGGCCTTTGCCGGACATCTCTCCAAAGGCATGAAGCAGAAAGTCATGATTATGAACGCGCTGCTGCCCGAGCCGCCGCTCTATGTGATCGACGAGCCCTTCCTCGGCCTCGATCCGCTCGGCATTCGCTCGCTGCTGGAGCGGCTTGTCGAGGTCAAGCGCTCCGGCGCGGCGATTCTCATGAGCTCCCATATTTTGTCGACGGTGGAGGCCTATTGCGACCGTTTCCTTGTTCTGCACGGCGGAAGGCTGATTGCGGCAGGAAAGCTGGATGACGTGAAGAAGCGCGCCGGAGTCGAAAAAGCGGAACGCGCCTCGCTGGAGGAAGCGTTCTACCGGCTGGTTACGTCAGGCGGCAGCGACGGAGGCGGCCATGGACCGGTCGCTTGA
This sequence comes from Paenibacillus darwinianus, assembly GCF_000598065.1. Classification (GTDB taxonomy): domain Bacteria; phylum Bacillota; class Bacilli; order Paenibacillales; family Paenibacillaceae; genus Paenibacillus_I; species Paenibacillus_I darwinianus. Next base: position 19,915 of record NZ_KK082154.1, read on the forward strand.
GGCTATTCGCGGGCAAAGGGCGGATGCTTGGCGGAAGGAGACGGTGCCGTATTGGCGGTATATGGGGCAAAGCGGGTTTCCCGGCTTCGTGGCATTAGCGGTTATGTCCGGGCTGATCGGTTATATCGCGTTTCTGCGGCGGGTGCCGCCCGATTTTCCGATTGCCGAGGTAGGGGCGGCGGTGCTGCTGCCTTTTCTGGCCTGGAGTCCGCTGCGGAGCTATCTTGTTTCGGCGGATACCGTGTTTTTGATGCCGAGGGAAAGCGGCATGCGGGCCTGGCTTCGACCCGCCGGTCGTGCAGGGGTAATGCTATCCGGTCTGCTTCTGCTGATGGTGTTCCTGGCTTACGTTCCGCTATATCGGCAAGGGACCGTGCCGGCTGCGTGGCCGCTTATCGCGCTTGCGCTCCTACCGTTCAAAGCGGCCAATGCATGGGGCGCCTGGACCGAGCGGCGTATGGCATGGCCGATGGCCGCACGGCTCTTCCGCCTGCTTCGGTGGGCGGCGACGGTCCTTGTGCTTGCGGCGCTGCTGTCGCAGCCGCTTTGGGAGTCGGCGCCGTTCGGCCTGCTTGCGGCGGCGGCGCTGGCTGCCGCCTATCGGCTGCCGTCGAAGCACCGATTCCCGTGGGAACGCCTCATTGAAGAGGAGTGGGGGATACGTCGGCGCTGGTATCGGTTTTTCGGCACGTTCATCGATGTCCCGGTATCCGGAGACATGGCCGTCGCCCGTCGTTCTTATCTAACCTGGACGGCAGCAGCTCTGAAATTCAAGCGGTCGAACGCCTACACCTTTCTGTATGCCGGAACGCTGCTTCGAACCGAGCTCGGAGGCATCGTGCTGCGGCTTACGCTGCTCGGCATGCTGACTGCCGTCTTAACCGGACGAGCCGAGCTGTTAAGCGGCTGGGGAGCCGTAGCGGCGGGTTTGGGGTTCATTCTCCTGACAGGCGTTCAGCTCGGTGCGCTGAGTCAGGCGCACCGCCATTCCGTCTGGCGCCATGTCTATCCGCTTCCGGAAAGCCAGAGGGAAGCTTCGCTGCTGGCCGTCGTCAGATGGGTGCTTGCCGGATCGTCTTTGCTGGTATGGCTGTCCGTAGCGGCGACGCTAGCTCCGGCCGGCAAATACGCACAAGTGGGAGCGGCCCTGCTTGCATACCCGGTTTATGCGCTGCTGCTGCGTCCGGGCAGCTTCAAGCGGAAGCTGGCGAAGGAACGAAACGGCGACTGAGCGCCGACGGCCAAACACAAACAACCCCTTTCGCACTGCTTGAAGCGATGAAGGGGTTGTTTGTATCGCAGCAGCTAATCCTCGATGGGCTATACGCCGGATTTGGCCGAGGACACGTCCTGTACCGCGCGGTAAATGGAGTCGAAAAGCTCCTCCAGATTCAGCTCCTCGATGCACGAGAACGCGACGCGCAGGTCGGTTTCCCCAAGGGCGATCGTACCGATGCCGTATGTGTTCAGCAGGTGCGTGCGAACCGTCTCGGCATCGGCCGTCTTGAGCTTCAGGCACATGAAATAACCGGAGTTGAACGGGTAATATTCCCAAATATCGCCGTAACGGCCGCTGTCAAGCAGCTGCTTCACGCGGTTCGCGCGGCGTTTCATGATAGTGTATTTCTCTTCCTTCTGAGCAGTGAACTCGGGAGATTTGATTCCGCGCAGCACAAACGTCTGCGATGGATGGGGACCGCTCGAGATCGTGGCGCGAATGATGCCGAGCGTCTTCTGCTCGAGCGCACTCAGCAGATCCGCCGATGGCGAAGCGTAGGTAATGAAGCCGACGCGGAAGCCCCATACGTATTCCTCCTTGGTCGCGCCGTCGATCTTTACCGCCAGGACGCGCGGATGGAGATCGACCAGCTTGCCGAACAGCGATTCATGCATCGAGTCTTCAAAGAACAGTCCGAAGTAAGCGTCGTCGGTTACGGCTACCACGTTGATGCCGGCCTCGGCTGCTTCCTTGATAACGGCAACGATCTCGTCGCCCTCTTGAGGGCCGGGCGTGTAGCCGGTCGGGTTGTTCGGGAAGTTCAGCAGAACGATTGCTTTGCCTTTGCCCTTCTGTGCGAGCAGCGCTTCGCGAAGACCGGCGCTGTTGAACCGGTTCGCCTCATTGTAAAGCGGATATTCGACCATCTCGGCGCCGCGGCGGATACCGAAGGTCAGCTCGTAGTTCTCCCAGTTTTTGTTCGGAATGATGACGGCGTCTCCGGTGTCCGCGAACAGATCGGCGACGATGCTCAGACCGTGCGTCAGGGCGTTGGTGACGATCGGATTGCCGAACGATTTGCTCTCCAGCGAGGGATTCTCCTCGATCATTTTGGCGCGCCATGCGGTCCGGAGCTCAGGCTTGCCCGCCGGCGGGGCATATTCGTACAAATCCTTCGGCTCGTAAGCGGAAAGCGTATCCTGAATGACCTTCAGATGCATCGGCTGCCCGTTCTCGAGCGCGATGCCGATTGTCGCATTGAATTTCTTCGCCTTTGCTTTCGCTTCGGCCGATTGGCTGAGGATGCCCACCTTCGGAAAATAGATCGCTTTCCCAAGGCCGGAAAGCACCGCGTAAACGTTAGCGTTCTCCCGTTCGATCGTGTCGTTCAACTGCTGGGCGAGTGGATTCATGGGCGTATTCTCATCCTTCCAAAAATCATGTCGTTCAGGTTTCGCGCGTGAAACCGTTTGGCGACTATTATAACACTTCTTGCGGGGCGAGTTCCATGTCATGCCAACATTTTTTTGCCGTTTTTCAAGGTTGCGCGCCTTTTCCCGACGTTGTATCATGACATCAACGGGCAACCGTTGCCAATCGTCACGATGAAGAAGGAGCGCCCCTATGCTGCATATTTCCCCGTCATCGCTGGTGCTGTTGCCGGCCCTGGCCAAAATCGTTTGCGAGCCGAACTGGAAGTGGCAGAAGCGCGAAAAACCGATGGCCAATTACGACCTTTTCTATGTATGGAGCGGAGAGGGAGAGGTTCGCCTCAACGAACGGCCCTACGAGGTCGGCAAGGGAAGCTGCTTTCTGTTCCGGCCAGGCGATCATACGAGCGCCACGCATAATCCGCAGAAGCCGCTGGTGCTGACCTATATTCACTTCGACGTGAAGGAAGAGGTCCGGGTGGAGCCGGAGCCGTACCGCGTGCTGCAGGAAACCGTCGAGTTCGAGCACCTGCTGTCCCGGTATGTGCGGATGTTTCTTGTAAAAACATTCGCAGCCGAGGAGGAGGCGCGACTTGTTTTAAAGCTGCTGCTCATCCACCTGCTGCGCGCGGACATGGAAAGTCCCGTGGAGCGTAGGGGCAGTAACCAGTTGACCGAAGCGATTCATGAGATCGCCAACTATATCAAGCAGAATCCGGGCATGCCCCACAGGGTTGAGGATTTGGCGCAGCGCGCGCAGCTGTCGCCGCGTTATTTTTCGATCAAGTTCAAGGAGATGACCGGATTGTCGGTCCAATCCTATATGATCCGCACCCGCATCGAGCGGGCGCAGCATCTGCTGATGCATGCGGGTATGAACGTGACCGAAGTAGCGGACGCGCTCGGCTACCGCGATATATTTTTCTTCAGCCGGCAGTTCAAGCAGTACACGGGCAAGAGCCCTTCGGAGATCCGCTGAACAAGCGCCGGTTTGCTTGCTACCTGACTTTTTAATCCGCCGATTCGTGGTAAATTGAGAAATGTGCCTAGCGGCACCGACTAACCCCAAAGGTGTGATCCGAAATGGCAAGCAACGATCGTAAAATGAGCCGTGAGGAAGCAGGACGGATGGGCGGTCAATCACGAGGCAACGACTGACGGCAAACGTCAATAGATACGGACAGGACAAGCCGGTATTCGCTCAATTGAGCGGGTACCGGCTTTTTCGTATGAAATATATGAAGCTGTGATTAACAACAAAGACTCTTGACTACGCTGCGGTCATCAAAGCGGCACCCGCAGCACACGGTCAGCCGCCTGTCTTCAATATGCCGAGCGCCTCGCCCATCTGCACCTTCGAGCCGGGCATCAGGTCCCCGCGCAGCGTGAACGACTCGTCCTCCATCAGCAGGACGACGGTCGAACCGAATTCGAAATAGGCAAGCTCGCCGCCACGCTCCGTCCGGTCGGACAGCGGTTCGACGTAGCGGATGCTGCTGACGTTCATGGCGCCGACCTTGACGACCGCGACCTCCACGTTCTTGTGGCGGATGTACGTGATCAATCGCTCGTTGCGGCTTAGGACGCGCGGCATGTGGCGCAGCCCGAAATCGTTGACCGGATACACCCGGCCTGGGACGTGCTCCCGTTCCACGACGACGCCGTCGACTGGCGCGTGAATCCGGTGATAATCGGTCGGGCTCAGATAGAGCACGATGCAGAAACCGTTTTTATAATTTTCGGTGCGGGGGGAATGCGCGAGCAGCTCCTCGACCGTATAATCCTGTCCCTTGATGTTGAGAATCGTGCCGGCGTTGACCGGTCCCGCACCCGTAATGAGCGCGTCCACTGGACTGACGATCGCATCCTGCGCAGGGTCAATCGTTCTCATGCCGGGTTTCAGCCGCCGTGTGAAAAATTCATTCAGGCTGCCGTATTCATGCAGTTGTTTCTCCGCTTCTTGCACCGCTATCCCATACATTCTGGCGAATCGCGGAATGAGCCGGCGGCTGGCGGGGGATTGGGCGAATCGTCCGGTTAATCGCGAAATCCACTTGCGCGAGCCAAGCTCGGTCATCGACCGCAGCAACCATCTGGTCATGCGATTTTGCTCACGTCCTCTCTCGTTTCTAACCTTGCGGAACGCAGATTTATCTCGCATTAGTGTGACACAACCGGGGGGACAAATCAATAGACGGAAGCGGTTCCCGGCTCATCAAGGGTTGACAACAACGGACCGGCAAGTTTATAGTTAAAGTAAGTATCCACTAGGGGCGCCTCCACGGGCTGAGATAAGGCGAAACGCCTTGGTCCCTTTGAACCTGATCTGGGTTATACCAGCGTAGGAAAGTGGGAATATGCCCGGGCTTTCGTTTCACGCAGCCGTTCGGTTCGGCGCGGAGCAATCCGCGAGGAAGCCGTTCGGTCGCCGCCGTCGCATGTTTCAGCCGCTTCCTCGCCGAAGCGGCTTTTTTGCGTCCTTGTGACGCGGGACGCCGGTTTCTCGGCGGGTGCGGCCTTGCAAGGCGGCGTGCCGGACCGCGATACCGCTGATGCGGTCATACGTGTCCGGTGCGCGGCCCCGCGTCTCTCACTTGCCTCCTAGTGGATAACTATTCGTATCCTAGGAGGTTTTTTAATGTCCATTTTAACGACTCCATTGCCGGGCAGCCGGAAAACGTACGTGAACGGACCGCGCAACGATGTGCGTGTTCCGATGCGCGAAATCGCGCTTGAGCCGAGTTCGGTGCGCGGCGAGGAAATTCCGAACGAGCCGGTGCTCGTTTATGATGCAAGCGGTCCCTATACCGATCCTTCTTACCAAGCGGACATCCGCAAAGGGCTGCCAGGTCTGCGCGACGGCTGGATTGCCGAGCGGAAGGACACCGAGACCTACGCGGGAAGAACGCTTCGTCCGGAGGATAACGGCTTCCGGTCGTCGGAGAAGGCGGAGGAGATGGGCGCCGAAACGTTCCCGGGACTGGACCGGCAGCCGCTGCGCGCGAAAGCCGGCAGCAATGTGTCGCAGCTGCACTATGCCCGCAAAGGCATCGTCACGCCTGAGATGCAGTTCATCGCCGTGCGCGAAGGCATGGACCCTGAATTCGTACGCGCCGAGGTGGCGGCGGGCCGCGCGGTCATTCCGGCGAACGTCAACCACCCCGAGAGCGAGCCAATGATCATCGGACGGCATTTTCATGTGAAAATTAACGCTAATATCGGCAATTCGGCGGTTGCCTCCTCGATCGAGGAAGAGGTCGAGAAAATGACGTGGGCGACCCGCTGGGGCGCGGATACGATCATGGATCTGTCCACCGGACGCAACATCCACACGACGCGCGAGTGGATCATCCGCAATTCCCCCGTGCCGGTCGGCACCGTGCCGATCTACCAGGCGCTGGAAAAGGTAAACGGCGTGGCGGAGGATCTGACTTGGGAGGTTTTCCGCGATACGCTGATTGAGCAGGCCGAGCAGGGCGTCGACTATTTTACGATCCATGCGGGCGTGCTGCTCCGTTACGTGCCGCTTACGGCCAAAAGGGTGACCGGCATCGTCTCGCGCGGCGGCTCGATCATGGCGGCCTGGTGTCTGGCGCATCACAAGGAAAACTTCCTGTATACGCATTTTGAAGAAATATGCGAAATTATGAAAGCCTACGACGTAACGTTCTCGCTGGGCGACGGTCTGCGTCCGGGCTCGATCGCCGATGCGAACGACGAGGCGCAGTTTGCGGAGCTCGATACGCTCGGCGAGCTGACGCAAATCGCGTGGAAGCACGATGTGCAGGTCATGATCGAAGGACCGGGACATGTGCCGATGCACCTGATCAAGGAAAACGTCGACCGCCAGATGGAGGTATGCGGCGAAGCGCCGTTCTATACGCTCGGACCGCTCACAACCGATATTGCGCCGGGCTACGACCATATTACGTCGGCGATCGGCGCCGCGATGATCGGCTGGTTCGGGACCGCGATGCTCTGCTATGTGACGCCGAAGGAGCACCTTGGCCTGCCGAATAAGGAGGACGTCAAGGACGGCGTGATCGCCTACAAAATCGCGGCCCACGCGGCCGATCTCGCCAAAGGGCATCCGCGCGCGCGTCTGCGTGACGATGCGCTGTCCAAGGCCAGGTTGGGGTCGCCAGCTGAGGCCCAGTTCCACCTGTCGCTCGATCCGGAGCGGGCGATGTCCTACCACGACGAGACGCTGCCGGCAGAAGCGGCGAAATCGGCGCATTTCTGCTCGATGTGCGGACCGAAGTTTTGCAGCATGCGGATTACGCAGGACATTCGCGACTACGCGGAAAAGAACGGCCTTGACACGGAAGAAGCAATTGCAGCGGGGATGGAAGAGCAGTCTAAATCATTCAAGGCCGGAGGCGGCAAAATCTATGCGTGATGCCTCAGCCGGGGCTGCAAGAATGGAAGGACCGGCTGCAGAAAAGGGAGCTGCCGCTGCGGCGGCTCCGGCGGTAGCGGGAGCGGGAACGGGGAACGATGCCGGCTGGAGCGATCGCTACTCGCGCCAAATCCGGTTCGCGCCGATCGGCGAAGGCGGCCAGCGCCGGCTGGGCGAGGCCGCGGTGCTTATTGTGGGCGCCGGCGCGCTCGGCGCGTCGCTTGCCCAGCATATGGTGCGCGCCGGCGTCGGTCTGGTCCGGCTGGCGGACCGCGACTACGTCGAGCCGAGCAACCTGCAGCGTCAGGTGCTTTTCGACGAGGAGGATGCGCGGCGGGCGTTGCCGAAAGCGGTCGCGGCGGCCCGTCGGCTGCGCGGCATCAACAGCGCCGTGACGATCGAGGAGCATGTCACCGACGTCGGTCGGCAGGAAGCCGCAGCTCTGGCGGCGGGCGTCGAGCTCGTGCTTGACGGTACGGACAATGCGGCGGCCAGGCTTGCGTTGAACGACGCCTGCTACAGTCAAGGCATTCCGTTTCTGTACGGCGGGGTGACGGGCGCACAGGGAATGAGCGCGACGTTCGTGCCCGGCGAGACGGCATGCCTGCGCTGCTTGATCGGCGGAGAGGACGCAGGGGGCGACGGCGCGACGTGCGACACGGCCGGCGTGATCTCGCCGGCGGTCGAGCTTATTGCGGCCCTTCAGGCGGGTGAA
>NZ_KK082155.1:0-16845 GCF_000598065.1 Paenibacillus darwinianus
GGTCGCTGTTCATGATCTCGGGTTTGCAGTCGCTCAGCGCGCGGCGGACGGCCTCAAGAACAAAGGGCAGTTCCAGGCTCTGATCCAATTCCCAATCGATCACGTAGCGTGAGAACCAGTCCAGAATGGCAACCAGATACATCCAGCCGCTTTGCAGCCGGATATAGGTGATGTCGATCCCCCACACCTGGTTTACGCGATCGATGGACAAGCCGCGCAGCAGATACGGATAGATGCGATGCTGCAAATTGCGTTTGCTCAGGTTGGGGCCGGGATAGATCGCGGCCAGTCCCATTTCCCGCATGTACTTCTGAACGGTATTGCGATGGACTTTCACATCCTCTCGATTCAGAATGGCCGCAATCCGCCGGGAGCCCAGAAACGGATGCTGCGTGTAGATCTCATCAATCCGGTGCTTGATGCGAATTTCCTCCGGGGAGGGAGGGACCGGTTTGTAGTAGAGGTGGGAGCGATTGAGGCTGAGAATGTCCGCCTGCGCGGTCAGGGGGAGCTCTGTGCTTTGCCAATCCAGCATGGCCAGACGCTGTTCACGCGTCTGATCCGTAGCCAGATTTTTTTTTAATCCACGCCAGTTGAGTGGACAACTTTCCGACTTCGGCGTAGAGTTCATTAATCTGCTGTTCATATTCATTTTTCATTTTCGTGATGCCTTTGCGATCATCGATGAACAGCTGATGCAGGTTCTGAACGGCTTCCGATTTCCACCGCTGGAGGACATTCGCATGGATGCCGTGTTCGGATGACAGCTGTGAAATCGACTTATCCTCCTTCAAAATTTCCAGTACAATGTGTGCTTTTTGTTCGGGTGTAAACTTCCGTCTCATCGTTGCCATACAACTAAGAAACTCCTTTTTTGCTGTCCGATTTTCTTAGTCCATTATATTCGGAATTGTCAGAGATTATCTTTCTACTGCCACGGGATAACAACTCAAGGGGCTGCTAATCAGGCAGTCGTATCTACTTGGTATTTGTTTCTATTCAAGGATTGGTTTCTAGATTTGATCTCCGGCTACGATGAAGGTGCGCGCTTCTTTTGTCGCCCCTTGCTTGTTCGACTCGGCTTCCAGTTTAGCACAGCTTCTAGCTTCTCCAGCGGCTGCGATACAAATCACCAATTTCCTCGGCTGTTAGATCGAACCGATTGGTAATGATCCGCACTGGATTGCCCATGCTGTCCGTCGTTTCAATCACCCGAAGCGCATTCTTCATTCGCTTGGGTCCCTTACCCAGTATGACGACCATATCTCGCAGAATGATTGATCCTTGTGGCGCATCGAACTCTTCGACTTCCTCCACGATAGCGTTGTCTTTGAGCCGTGATACGAAGTGGATGGCCGCCCGTTCGCAGAAGTCGTACTTGCCGTAGTCCAGATAACCGCGATCCATAAGGTATGTGGCATTTGCCTCGTCAATCAGAACGTCCATTTGGGAATGATCGGCCGACTGGGCGTTTGTAATTACCACTTTATCCGGATAGACGATGTCTGGCTCGGCATAGGTTACGCGAAGATGCAGCTTCACACCTGCTTTCGTCTTGCGAAACGTCGCCCACTTGTACTTGTTCAGACACAGACTGGTCGTTGTTGAATCAATGACTTTCACAGGGCCGACTGTTTGAGCACTGGGCGACTGATGCTGATGCAATTGCGTGATGAGATCACATAAGATGGATTGCAGCACTTCCGGGTCCAACTGGTTGTTCTTGCGCGATAGCTGTGCCGCGCTGATCGAAGTGATACCGAGCGCCTGTTGAAATTCCTCGTCGGCTTGAAGCTCGCGCATGATGCTTCTTAGTCCTTTGCAGCTTTACACCGGCCTTCGTCTTGCGAAACGTCGCCCACTTGTACGTATTCAGGCATAGACTGATCGTCGTGGAATCGATGATTTTCACTGGGCCTGCAGCTTGAGCGCTGGGAGACTGCCCACGATGCAATCGCGTGATGAGATCACACAAGATAGATTGAAGCACTTCCGGATCCAACTGGTTGTTCTTGCGCGAGAGCTGTGCCGCACTGATCGAAGTAATGCCGAGCACCTGCTGAAACTCCTCGTCGGCCTGAAGCTCGCGCATGATACTTCGCAGCCCTTTGCGGCGCTGCAGCTGAGCTTCCACAAATAAGAGTAAGAAGATGGACGTGGTAAGCTTCTTCGTATAGCGGTCGAGGGCCGTCGTGTCCTTCCAATCTTGAAGAATTTCAGAATTTATGGGTGCAACCCATTTACCAAATGAAGAGAGTAGTGTATCCTTGTCCATGAACTGATCTCCTAATTAGAGATTTGGACAGGGACTACCTGTACCTCTAATTTTAGGAGATTTTTTCTATTGTGCGCGTCTTGTATTTTACATATTTAGCACAATTTAGATGAAGGATACTCAACTCATTTCGATGTGAGATTTAATGCAACGCTACTGGTCAAAATTATAATCGGTCAACATCAACAGAATTGGAGGTGTCTGTAAATCTTGTGTTAAATTTCGACAGATGCCGGGCAAAACGGCCAAATAATAATCAGTTGATTATATAATCTTTTACTTATATAATCAGTCGGGTATAATAACAAATGTAAGTATTTCAGCTTCTCTTAATCAACAAAAAGGGGTGATGGTTTGGAACGGCTTCTTGAGGATGCTGCGGAAACGTTTAAATTGTTGTCCGACAAAACCCGGCTCACCATTCTGGCTTTATTGAAGGAGCAGGAATTGTGCGTGTGCGACATCGTGGCGGTGCTTGAAACGACGCAGCCCAATGTCAGTCAGCATCTGAAAAAATTGAAGAACGGCGGATTGGTGAGTGAAACCCGCCGCAGCCAGTGGATTTACTATTCGTTGAACGTGCAAGACAAACCCTATGTGCAAGGCATTCTGGAGCAGCTCCCCTCGATGAAGCACAGACTGAATCGGTTGGATCCCGAATGCTGCAACTAGTACAGGAGGCCCTATGTTAATCGTCGCATCGATTATTTTTCTCGTCACGCTTGTCTTTGTTATCTGGCAGCCCAAAGGGCTGAATATCGGTTATTCGGCGGCGGGCGGCGCGATTCTGGCCCTTCTCTTAGGTGTCGTTGACCTTTGGGACGTTTGGGATGTTACCGGGATCGTATGGAACGCCACTCTCGCCTTTGTCGCCGTCATCCTGATCTCTTTGATTCTGGACGAGATCGGATTTTTCGAGTGGTCTGCGCTTCACATGGCCAAATTCGCCAAAGGCAACGGCTATTTGATGTTCGTCTATGTCGTGCTGCTCGGCGCGGCCGTTGCGGCTTTTTTCGCCAATGACGGCGCGGCCCTCATCCTGACGCCGATCGTCCTGGCGATGGTCCGGGCGTTGAAGTTCGACGAACGGATGGTGCTGCCGTTCGTGATGGCCAGCGGCTTCATTTCCGATACGGCCTCCCTCCCGCTCGTCGTCAGCAATCTGGTCAACATCGTTTCGGCCGATTTCTTCGGCATCGGTTTTGTGGAATATGCGAGCCGAATGTTCGTGCCCAGCTTCTTTTCGGTCGCTGCAAGCCTGGTGGTGCTGTTCCTCTTTTTCCGCAGGAGCATCCCGAAGCATTATGATCTGAACCAGCTGAAGGAACCCCGTGAAGCGATTAAGGATTTGCGCATGTTTCGGTTTTCCTGGTTCGTATTGGCCGTCCTGCTGGCTGCGTACATGCTTAGCGAGTTGGCGGACATCCCGGTATCCGTCGTCGCTGGGATCGCCGCAATCGTCTTTATTTTCGCGGCGCGCAGAAGCCGTGCCATCCATACCGGTGCCGTGATTAAGGGAGCGCCGTGGTCGGTGGTCGTGTTCTCCATCGGGATGTACGTCGTCGTTTACGGACTTCGCAATGTCGGACTGACGGACCAGCTCGGCAAGGTGTTTCAATGGGCTGCCGATCAAGGCTTGTTCACCGCGACGGTCGGAGCCGGCCTTATCGCCGCCGTCCTCTCTTCCGTGATGAACAACATGCCGACGGTGATGATCGACGCCCTCGCCATTCAGGGCACCGACACGGCAGGCCAGGTTCGCGAAGCGCTTATTTACGCCAACGTCATCGGCTCCGACCTCGGCCCGAAAATAACGCCGATCGGCTCGCTCGCCACGCTTCTCTGGCTGCATGTGCTTGCCAAAAAAGATGTGAAAATCACATGGGGCTATTACTTTAAGGTCGGCATTGTGCTGACGGTGCCCGTCCTGCTCGTTACACTGGCCGGACTCTACGTATGGCTCACGGTGATCGGTTAAACCGCAAATGTACGGGCTGTGCGATTTATTTATTTTAATAGCGGAATACAAAGGAGAATGGGCATAACGATGGAAAAGAAACTGATTTATTTTTTGTGTACGGGAAACTCCTGCCGGAGCCAGATGGCGGACGGATTTTTCAACGCCGTTGCCGGCGATCGTTACGAGGTGAAAAGCGCGGGCCTGCAAGCGCACGGGCTCAATCCGCGCGCGGTGCAGGTTATGAAAGAAGCCGGCGTCGACATTAGCGGCAACAGCTCCGATGTGATCGATCCCGAAATACTGAATCGCGCAGATTACGTCATTACCCTTTGCGGACATGCCGACGAGCACTGCCCGGTCATCTCCAACCCGAATGTTGTGAAATGGCATTGGGGCTTCGACGATCCCGCCAAGGCTACCGGAACGGAAGAGGAAATTATGGCGCAGTTCCGCAGTGTGCGCGATGCCATCAAGGCCCGCATCGAAACGTTCGTTGAAAGAGTCCGATCACAGGAACAGAGAGGAGCGAACACTTTGGAACGAAACTATCATGCGCTGCTGCCGGGGAAAATTTTTATGGGCGGGGCGGCCGACGTTCAGCAAATGGTCGATGAAGAGGGCGTGGAAGTCGTCGTGGATCTGCGCGGAGAAGCCGAAAGATGCGCGGCCTCCGACGAACGGGTCGAATGGATCAAGGTGCCGCTCGGCGATGAGGCGGTTGAGCCGCAGGAAAAGCTGCTGCAAAGCGCCATCCAATCGGTCGTACAAGCTTATCGCGACGGCAAAAAGGTGGCATTTCACTGCGGCGGCGGCAAAGGCAGAACGGGAATGGTGGCGTTCGGCACGCTTCTGGAGCTGCAGCTGGCGAATTCCATCGGAGAAGCGGAGATTATGGCTAAAAACATACGTCCCGCGCTGAGCATCAAGCCCGCCCAGCGGGAAGCGTTAGAAGCATTGTACAAATCATAACGCGAGCGAGGCAAAAGTCGTTCAACCTTCCATACGCGAACCTTCAATGCATGGCAAAAGCCCCCGCTTCAGTTCCAGTTCCTGGCGGGGGTTTCGCTTTTCATTGGCGCGCGTTAGCACGGTGCGTCTATTTCAAATAAAAACGCGCTCTCTCTTCCCATACGGCGCCGGGCTCGAGCCCGAACAAACCGATCTCCTCGGCAGGCAGCGCCACGTTCGGCGCATTGACGAGGTTGATTTGCGGCTCGGGGCAGAAAAAGCCCTCGCTCGCGAAGTTGTTCCATATCATCCACTGCTTATAAGAGGTGCCGACGTCGTACACGAGTGTCAAGCCGTGCTTCGTGTCCGTCAATTCCATCCGGTTGCGTCCGTTCTGCGGCGCTGCCGTGTAATGGTTGTCCATCGCCGCAAAAAACGGATAAACGCCCTCCCCGCGCATAAGCTCCTCATCCGGCGTCAGCTTCTGGAATTTGCCGGTCGGCAGCATCCGCTCATCGAGCTCCCAACGGTTGCCGAGCGTCAGCTTCAGCCGGTAATCCTTCGCATCGCCGTCCGGAGCGAAAGGCGCGTTGACCGCCGTGTGAAACGCGAGCAGGCAGGGCATCGTCTCGCCGCCGTCATTGCGAATCACCACCTGTTGGGACAAGCCCAGCTCGCTAAGCCCGTACCGCAGCGTAATAGTGAACGCAAACGGCAAAAACGAATACATTTTATGCGTTTCGGTCACCTTGAGCGAAACCTCCGCGTAGCTCTCCCGTTCGTTCGAACCGAAATGAACGAGCTCCCACTCCGACAGGTGGGCATAGCCGTGCAGATGATTGCCGGTGCTCGCTTCGTTGACGGGGAACTGATACGTCTTCCCGTTCCATGGAAATTCACCATCCTCGTATCGGTTAGGCGGGAACAGAACCGGAATGCCGTAAATGCCCGGGTTCGCTTTGAACGCCTCCATCCCTTCCGCTTCCGGCTCATGCAGGAAACGACTTCCCGTCTCGTTATCCCGGAACGCGATCAGGTTGCCGCCGATTTTCGGAAGCAGCGCCGCCTCGTAACGGCCCGCTTTCAGCCAGACCGCTTTTTCCCCTTGATAAATGCCTTCGAACGATTCATAGAAAGCCATGTGCCGTCTTGCCCCTTTCTTTGTCAGCATGCTTGAACAGCTACGAAAAGAATAACACATTCTTGCAGCTCATGCGTCTATCCCGTCCTCCTGCGAAACAATTTTATGGATTTCCCAGTTTTTCGACAGCACGCTGTTTCAGGATCCGATTAATCGGGTACAAAACCCATTGGATTCTATTTAAACAGTGTCCCTCCTCTGTGCGACGACTGCCATTCGTTTTTTCTGCATCAGGGTTCTTCCTAATTACGTTAGAGAGGAAAGTTGCCATGTCGGATCAGGACCGGAAGCAGGAAAAGGACAAAGAGCAACTCGATATGGGCGAATTGCTCAATGCGCTGATGGCGCTAAAGAAAGGAAACTTCTCCCACCGGATGCCCTACAATTATACGGGCGTTGCAGGAAAGGTTGCGGACACTTTCAACGAGATCGTGGACATTCAGGAATCGTTCGTGAACGAGGTGCAGACCGTTGCCCGCGTCGTGGGCAAGGAAGGCATGCTGTCCCGCAGGTTCGTCCACAAAAATATGGGCGGCGCGTGGGAGAGGACAATCGAGTCGCTGAACGGACTCGTTGTCGACCTCATTCAACCGACGAGCGAAATGGTTCGCGTCATCAATGCCGTCGCGCAAGGCGACCTGTCCCAGAAGGTCGAGCTTGAATTCGAGGGCCGCGCCCTGACGGGCGAATTCCAGCGCTCGGCTAACAACATCAACATGATGGTGAACCAGCTCAGCACGTTCGCCTCCGAGGTCACGCGCGTTGCGCGCGAGGTCGGCACGGACGGTAAGCTCGGCGGCCAGGCGCAGGTGCGCGGCGTAGGCGGAACCTGGAAGGATTTGACCGACAACGTTAATATTATGGCGACCAACCTGACCGTTCAGGTGCGCGGCATCGCCAAAGTCGTAACGGCCGTTGCGAACGGCAACCTGAAGCAGAAACTGAACGTCGAAGCGAAGGGCGAAATCGCCGAGCTGACCGATACGATGAACAACATGATCGATACACTCGCCACCTTCGCCGAGCAGGTTACGTCCGTTGCCCGCGAGGTAGGCGCGGAAGGCAAGCTGGGCGGCCAGGCAAGTGTTCCGGGCGCTGCCGGCACCTGGCGCGACCTGACCGACAACGTTAACTACATGGCGAGTACCTTGACGACTCAGGTCCGCGCCATCACGAACGTCGCAACTGCCGTTACGAAGGGCGACCTGTCGCGTTCGATCGACGTCGCAGCGGCCGGCGAGGTTGCGACGCTCAAGGACAATATCAATGAGATGATTCGGAACCTGAAGGAAACGACGCGGATCAACACCGAGCAGGACTGGCTGAAGACGAACCTGGCGAAGTTCTCGCGCCTGCTGCAGGGCCAGCGCGATCTCTACGCGGTCTGCCGCATGATACTGTCCGAACTGGCGCCGCTGGTTTCGATGCAGCACGGCGCATTCTATATGAACGATCAGGCGAACGGCGAGCCGTTGCTGACGATGTTCGCCAGCTACGCCTATCAGAGCCGAAAGCAGCTGTCCAACGAATTCCGCGCCGGACAAGGACTTGTCGGCCAATGCCTGATCGAGAAGCAGCGCATTCTATTGACGAACGTTCCATCCGACTACGTCGTCATTTCGTCCGGCCTCGTCGAGAGCACGCCGCTTAACATCGTGCTGCTGCCGATTATTTTCGAGGATCAGGTACTGGCGGTGCTGGAGCTCGCCTCTTTGCGTCCGTTCAGCGAGATTGACATCGCCTTCCTCGATCAATTGACCGAGTCGATCGGAATCGTCATCAACACGATGCAGGCGAACCAGCGAACGGAGCAACTCCTCATGCAGTCGCAGTCGCTTACCGAAGAGCTGCAGAAGCAGCAGCTTGAGCTGCAGAATACGAATGAAGAGCTGGAGGACAAAGCGAAGCTGCTGGTGATCCAGAAAGCCGAGGTGGAGAGCAAGAACCAGGAGGTTGAACTGGCCAAGCGTTTCCTGGAGGAAAAAGCCGAGCAGCTTGCGCTCATTTCGAAGTACAAATCGGAGTTTCTGGCGAACATGTCCCATGAACTGCGCACGCCGCTGAACTCCCTGCTGCTCCTAGCCGAGCAGTTGGCGGAGAATCCGGACGAGAACCTGAACGATTACCAGGTGAAATTCGCCAAAACGATTCAGGATTCCGGAATGGAGCTGCTTAACCTGATCAACGATATTCTGGACCTGTCCAAAATCGAATCCGGCACGGTGTCCGCGGATCTCGAAGAAACGGCGATTGCCGAGCTTAACGCCAGCCTGGAGCGTACGTTCCGTCATATCGCGCAGGACAAGAAGCTCGATTTTGAAATCAAGACCGAACCGGACGTGCCGCGTTCAATCATCACGGATTCCAAGCGCCTTCAACAGGTATTGAAAAACCTGCTCTCCAACGCATTCAAATTTACTCAGCAGGGCAAGGTTGCCATGCAGGTTCGCCTTGCAAGCGGCGGCTGGAGCAGCGACACCGAAACGTTAAACCGCGCCGCGTCAGCGCTCTGCTTCTCCGTGAGCGATACCGGCATCGGCATTCCGGAGGGGAAGCAGCGGATCATATTCGAAGCGTTCCAGCAGGCGGACGGCAGCACCAATCGAATTTACGGCGGTACAGGCCTCGGTCTTGCGATTTCGCGCGAAATCGTAACGATGCTCGGCGGGGGAATCACGCTCACCAGCGTTCCGCAGGTGGGCAGCACGTTCCACGTGTATTTGCCCGGATCCACGGAGACGCTCGGGGCGAAGCCGGCGCCTGAAACGAAGCATAGATTCGTGCCGGAAGTAATCGACGTCGTGCCGCCGAAGCGGCCGCGCAGCTACTCGCTCAATTTGGAGCAGGGCATCGTCGACGACCGGAACAATATCCAGAAGGACGACCGCGTCATGCTGATCTTGGAGGACGATTTAAAGTTCAACGAAATCCTGCTTGAGATGCTGCACAAGCGGGGAATAAAGGCCGTGATCACCACCACGGGCGCCAATGTGCTCGATCTGGCCCAGAAATACAAGCCGGCGGCCATCACCCTTGATTTGCGGCTGGGCGATACGGACGGCTGGCTCGTTATCGAGCATTTGAAGAACGATCTGAACGTCCGTCACATTCCGGTTACCGTGATCACAGTCGAAGAGGATGAGGTTAGCCTGAAGCAGAAAGGCGTATTCGACTACGTCTGCAAGCCGGTCACGAATGAGGATCTGGAGAACGCGCTGGACAAATTGAGAGCCTTCGCGGAACAGACAACGCGCTGCCTGCTGATCGCTTCGGGCCATGAAGAATTGCTCAAACAATGGACCGAATCGCTCGGGGGCAAAGACCTGCGCATTACGGCAGTCGATACCGCCCGCAAGGCGCTCAACCAGTTGAAATCGAAACCGTTCGACTGCGTGCTGACCGACGATTCGCTGCCGGATGCGAATCCGGCCAAGTTCATCCGCGACATCCAGAAGCAGCCGGCCAACAAATACCAGCCGGTCGTGCTGTACCGCAGCGCCAAGCTGACGGACGAGGAAGAAACCGAGCTGGACGAGCTGATCAGAACCTCCGTGCTGAAATTCGCGAAATCACCCGTGCAGATCATGGACGAGACTTCGCTTTTCCTGCACCGCAAGGCGGAGGATATGGCCGAGGAGCCGCGGCAGAAGCTCGTCAAGCTTCGGGAAGCAGACGATATGATCGCCTATAAAAACGTGCTGGTCGTTGACGACGACATCCGCAACATTTTTGCCCTGACGGCCATTCTCGAAAGACATCATATGAAGGTCATTCCCGTCGAGAACGGACATGACGCGATTCGCATGCTGGAGGAAACCGGGGACATCGACGTCATTCTGATGGACATTATGATGCCGGTTATGGACGGCTATGAGACGACCCGCGCCATCCGCAGCAACCCGAAATTCCAGGAGCTGCCGATCATCGCCCTCACGGCGAAAGCGATGAAGGGTGACCGCGAGCTGTGCCTGGAGGCCGGATGCTCCGATTACATCACGAAGCCGGTCAACAGCGCCCAGCTGCTCGCCATGATCCGCGAATGGCT
Organism: Paenibacillus darwinianus; assembly: GCF_000598065.1. Classification (GTDB taxonomy): domain Bacteria; phylum Bacillota; class Bacilli; order Paenibacillales; family Paenibacillaceae; genus Paenibacillus_I; species Paenibacillus_I darwinianus. The sequence continues at coordinate 10,370 of NZ_KK082155.1, forward strand.
GGACAAGCCGGCGACGCACAATTAACTCCCCAAACGACAAACCGCCCGAGCAGCTCCGGATTGGAACCGGCTCGGGCGGTTTTTTTATCCGCTTGCTATTATCCCCTGAAAGCCGCCAACGCCTCGTTCATCCCCCGCGTCTGCGCATAGACCTGCCGGTAAATGTCAAACAGCCCCTCGTACGCCTTAACCGCCTCCGGCTGCGGTTGATACGCCGACGCCCGCTTCACGAACTTGTCCGCGCATGCCGCGAGACTGTCGAACCAGCCGCACCCGTAAGCCGCCAGCATGGCCGCTCCCAGGCCCGGACCCTGCTCATTCTCGAGCGCCGCCACCTCGGCATTGAAAATGTCGGCCTGCATTTGCAGCCACACCGGATTTTGCGCGCCGCCGCCGATCGATACGACGCGGTCGACCTTTTTGCCGGCCGAACGAAAAACCGCGACCGACTCGGCCAGCGAGAACGTGATGCCCTCCATAACGGCGCGTGCGAAGTGATCCCTCGTATGCGATCCGTCAACTCCGATAAAGCTGCCACGGATTTGCGAATCGGCATGCGGCGTCCGCTCGCCCACGAGATAAGGCGTGAACAGCAGTCCCCCCGCACCCGGCTTCACCTCGCCCACGCCTTTGAGCAGCTCGCCGAACGATTCTTCCGGTGCAAAAGTGTTTTGAAACCAGCTCAGCGAATAACCTGCCGCCAATGTGACACCCATCGCGTAATAGGCGTCCACTTGGCCGTGATTGAAGAAATGCACCTTGCCTGCGTAATCCGATTCCTTGTCGTTCTCATAGGTGAGGATGACGCCGGAGGTGCCGATGCTGCATAACGTCAGTCCTTCGGACAAAATGCCGGCGCCGATCGCCCCGCACGCATTATCCGCGCCGCCCGCAAACACCTTCGTGCCCGCAGCCAGCCCGGTGCGCTCCGCCATGCCGGGCAGCAGCACGCCGACTAGCGCATGCGACTCCACGAGCGGCGGGCAGAAGCCGGCTGGCAGGTCGAACGCCCGCAAAATTTCCTCGCTCCATCTCCTGTTCGCCACATCAAACAGCAAAGTGCCAGCCGCATCGGAGTAATCCATGTACAGCTCGCCCGTCAAACGGAAGCGGACGTAATCCTTCGGCAGCAGGAAGCTCGCCGAAAGCCCGAACACCTCGGGCTCATGCTTGCGGACCCAGAGTATTTTCGGGAGCGTAAATCCCTCAAGCGCCGGGTTGCGGGCCACGCCCAGCAGCGTGTCTCCCAATTCCCGTTCAATTTCCCGGCATTCGGCCGTCGTCCGGGTGTCGTTCCACAAAATCGCATTGCGCACCGGTTTTTTATCCGCATCCAGCAGTACAAGACCGTGCATTTGACCGGAAAAGCTGATGCCCTCGACCTGCTCTCGGGATAGACCGGATGAACGAAGCACCTCCTGCAGCGCGGCCGCCGTGCTTTCGACCCAATCCTCCGGCTGCTGCTCGCTCCAGCCCGAATGCTCATGGATCAGCGGATAGCTCTGGGAGGCCTCTCCCCGCACCCGCCCCTCCCGGTCGATCAGCAGCGCCTTAACCGCGCTCGTGCCCAAATCAATGCCGATGACATAGGACATACGCCATTCATCCTCCCAAGCGGCACAGGCCGGCCCCGAAGACCGGCCTGTGCCGTTTCTATTATTTTTAAACGGTGTAGATGATTTCGTTCAATACAAGCTTGATCCGCTCCTGGCGGCCGGACTCGTTGCGGATCGGGTGATTCTGCAGCGCGTATTGCTCCAGGCTGGCAAGCGTCGCCTTGCCTGCGACGATGTCGGCGCCGATTCCTTCGCGGAAGCTGCGGTACCGATCGTCGACGATACCGTCGAGCACGCGATCTTCAATGATTTTCGCCGCGGCTTTGAGGCCCCAGGCGTAGGTATCCATACCGGCGATATGCGCGAGGAACAGATCCTCCGGCTCGAACGAGCCGCGGCGCACCTTCGCATCGAAGTTGATGCCGCCGCGGCCGAGGCCGCCGGCCTTCACAATTTCGAACATCGTCAGCGTCGCGCCGTACAAATCGGTCGGGAATTCATCCGTATCCCAGCCGAGCAGCAGGTCGCCCTGGTTCGCGTCCAGCGAGCCGAGCATGCCGTTGATCGCCGCGACGCGGATTTCGTGCTCGAAGGTGTGGCCCGCAAGCGTCGCATGGTTCGCCTCCAGGTTGAGCTTGAAGCGGTCGGTCAGGCCATATTTCTGCAAGAACGAAATCGTGGTAGCCGCGTCGAAATCGTACTGGTGCTTCGACGGCTCCTTCGGCTTTGGCTCGATCAGGAACTGGGCGTCAAAGCCGATCTCCTGCGCGTAAGCGACAGCCATATGAAGCAGGCGCGCCAGATTGTCGAGCTCGAGCGCCATATCGGTATTCAGCAGCGTTTCATAACCTTCGCGGCCGCCCCAGAACACATAGTTTTCGGCGCCCAGCTCCTTGCCGACCTCAAGCCCCTTCTTCACCTGCGCGGCCGCGTACGCGAACACATCCGCATTCGGCGCCGTTCCCGCTCCGTGCACGAACCGCGGGTTGGTGAACATGTTGGCCGTGTTCCAGAGCAGCTTTTTGCCGGACGTCTTCATATTCTGCTTCAGGAGATCGACGATGACATCCAGGTTCTTGTTCGTTTCCTGAAGCGTGGCTCCTTCCGGCGCGATATCCCGGTCATGAAAGCAGTAGAACGGAATGCCGATTTTATCCAAAAATTCGAAGTTCGCCTCCACGCGCGCTTTGGCCAGATCCATGCCGTCATACTTGTCCCAGCCGCGGATCGCGGTGCCGACGCCGAACGGATCGGAACCCGTGCCCGTGAACGTGTGCCAATAAGCGACTGCGAAACGGAAATGCTCCTCCATTGTTTTGCCGAGCACCTTCCGCTGCGGATCATAGTGCTTGAACGCGAACGGATTGTCCGAGCCCTTTCCCTCGAATTCGATTCTGCCTACGTTCCCGAAATAAGCCATCGTCATACGCCTCCTTAGGTTTCATGAATATGCAGAATTAGTCATGTAAACGTTTCTATTAATGATTTTACCACCTCGTTACTTGGTTTGTCTATTAAACAAACTAAGAATTTATGTTATAATTTGATTGCCGCTCCTGCTCGCGTTCATGACGAAAAGAATGCGGCAGCCCGGATTTCATGCTAGAATGAACCCGATTGGGTTAATCGATCGGCATATCCGTACATAGATGGAGGTCAACCACGCGCATGCAAAAACCGACCGGGGACGCCGCGCTCATCAAAAAAATCAACAGCGCCATCGTGCTCGACTGCGTGCTTCGCCACGCCCCGCTCTCCCGCGCGCAAATATCGGAGCGTACCGGCCTCAATAAGGCGACGGTATCCAGCCTCGTTCAGGAGCTGATATCGGGCAAGCTCGTCGTGGAGATCGGGATGGGCGAATCGAGCGGCGGACGCAAGCCCGTTATGTTGCTGTTCAATCGCAGCTCGGGCTACGCCGTCGGCATCGAGCTCGGCGTTACCTACATTCGCGGCATGGTCGCCGATCTGGAGGGCCATCCGGTCGCCGAGGCTTACATCGAGCTGGAAAGCCGGGCTGCCGACAAGGTGCTTCCGCGGCTGTTCGAATGCATCGAAGAGCTGATTGCGAAGGCGCCCGACAGCATTTACGGCATCGTCGGCATCGGGATCGGCGTTCCCGGCATCGTTGACGGCAGCGGCGCCATCTTGTTCGCTCCCAATCTGGAATGGGCGCATGTGCCGCTGCAGGCTCTCGTCGGCGAACGGTTCGGTATCCCCGTTACGATCGACAACGAAGCGAATGCCGGAGCGCAGGGCGAGCAGAAATACGGGGTCGGCCGCGGCATCGAGCACATCATTTACGTGAGCGCCGGCATCGGAATCGGCACGGGCATCATCATTGACCGAAAGCTTTATAAAGGCGCTTCGGGCTTCTCCGGCGAGCTCGGGCATCTGTCGATCGCCATCGACGGCAAAAGATGCAGCTGTGGCAACCAGGGATGCTGGGAGCTGTACGCCTCCGAGAAGGCGCTGCTTGAACAGGCTGCCGCTTACGGCTGGAGCACCCTCGACCAGGTGATTCGCGCCGCCGAGGACGGAAGCGTCCGCGCCGCAGCGCTTTTGAAGCGGATCGGCAAGTACCTCGGCATCGGCATCGCGAACATCGTGAACGTCTTTAACCCCGACGCGGTCATCATCGGAAACGCCTTAAGCCTCACCGAGCCATGGATCCGGGAGTCTGTTCTCGAAACGATCGAGCGCCGGACACTGCCGTATCACCGCAGCGGCATGAAGGTGCTGTACGCCGAGCTGCGCGAACGGTCCGCGGTTTACGGCGCCGCTTATTACGCGATCAGCGGCTTTTTCGACAAGGTCAAGGGCCAGGCTTAACGGACGTGTTCCGGCCGACCCGCCCGGTCAGACCACATGCTTCCTGATCTCCGATTCCGGAAAGTCGACAAGCGGCATTGGCCGGTAAAAATAATAGCCTTGAATCAAACAATTGCTCCTGTCGCTGAAATACAAAAACTGCTTGTCCGTTTCAACGCCTTCAATCACTACCTCCAGCCTCATGATCGCAGCGACGGCCAGCATCGCTTCGACCACCTCGCCATGCGGATTGTTTTTCTCCATCTCCCTGACGAAGGATTGCGCAATCTTCAGCGAATCGACCCCAAACGCTTTTAAATAGCCAATCGACGCATAACCTGTCCCGAAGTCATCCATCGACAGGCCGATTCCGAGCCGCTTCAGCGCCTGCAGCTTCGCTCCCGTCTCGTCCACATTTTTCAACGCTGCGGATTCGGTTATCTCGAGCACCAGACGCGCGGGGTTAAAGCCGGTTTCCTTGAGCACGTCCCTCACGGTATGCTCAAAAAGCTCGTGCTGCAGCTGCTTCGGCGATACGTTGACGGAAATTTTCATCGGCGCGTATCCTGCATTTTCCCGCTCTACAGCTTGCCTGCACGCTTCTCTGAGCACCCATTCGCCAAGCCTGACGATCATCCCGGACTCCTCGGCCAGCGGGATGAACTGCGCGGGCGATACGAGCGATCCGTTCTTTTGCCGCCAACGGACCAGCGCTTCCGCGCCGACGATCTGCCTGGAACGGGGATCGACCTGCGGCTGGAAATGAAGCTCGAATGCTCCTTTATCAACCGCGCGCCACAAGGCCTGCTCCATGGCCATTTTGTTGTTCAGCTGCATTTCCAGCGCATCGTCGACCATTTCGGTCCGGTTGCCGCCCGCATCCTTGGCTTGATACATTGCGGCGTCGGCATGCTTCATCAGTTGGGCAGTGTCCGAGCCATGCGCCGGAAATGAGGCAATCCCGATGCTGATCGTCGAATGCACCTCATGAAGGCCGAGGTTGAAAGGCCGGTTGAACGCCTCCCGTATCCGTTCGGCGACCTTTTTGGCTTCCGCCGGGCTAGCATCTTCCAAGATGATGGCAAACTCGTCGCCTCCGAAGCGGGCCGCCGTGTGGACGGGACCGACGATTTGCCGAACACGGTCCGCCGCCTCGCGAATCAGTTCATCGCCCATGGCATGTCCCAGACTGTTGTTTACGATCTTGAATCGGTCCAGATCAGTGAACAGGACCGAAGCCGTTTTGCCTGCGGGCGCCGCCTGAACGATGGCATTCAACTCTCGCTCGAAGCGCTTGCGGTTGGACAGCCCGGAAAGCTCGTCGACCTCCGACTTTCGCTGACCGCGAAACATATAAATAACCATATCCATGAATGCAAGGAAACCGGCCATCAGACCTGTAATATACCGTCTTTTCGAGAACAGTCGCACCGGCCATCTTATCCCCTTTGCTGTTGTAGTCTATGCCCTTATTATCACAGCATACCATTAGAAAAGTTTGAGAGAATCCGGGCCGATCTATTAGAAAAGTGTTTATTATCCTAAACATGACAAAAGCGCCCCTCGTTTCGAGGAGCGCTCCGCAGGTTTTCATAGTCACCTTCGCCTCATCCACTTCGAGCGTATTGAGCGCCCAGCTCGATTCAAGCACGATCGAAGCGCCATTCTCCATCGTGATCATCGCGAACGCCGAATCCTCGACGGTGAACTGCTTCGGGTCCCACGGGCCCCAGGCATTCGCCGCATTCTCGGTTTGCGAAAGCTTGTGGTAGGCACGGCCGAGCACGACCTTCGGCTTGTAGTTGTCCATCAACCACAGTGCCAGGTCCAGCGCGTGCGTGCCGATATCGATAAGCGGTCCCCCGCCTTGCTTCTCTTCATCCAGAAATACGCCCCAGGTCGGAACCGCACGGCGCCGGATGGCATGGGCTTTGGCGAAATAAATTTCGCCGAGCTCATCGTTGGCGCAAGCATCCTTCAAATAACGCGTATCCGGACGGTAGCGGTTCTGATAACCGATCGCGAGCTTGCGGCCCGTGCGCTCCGCCGCTTCAAGCATACGGCGCGCGTCGGCGGCCGTTTTGGCCATCGGCTTCTCGCACATGACAT
>NZ_KK082155.1:16945-26303 GCF_000598065.1 Paenibacillus darwinianus
ATGACATGCTTGCCCGCCTCAAGCGCCGCGATCGTGATATCGGCGTGCGAGTCGTTCGGCGTACAGACGTGGACGACATCGATCGTGCGGTCCTTCAGCAGCTCGCGGAAATCCTCATACACAACGGCCTCCGCGCTGCCGAATTTCGTCTTGGCCTCCTCCGCGCGTTCAAGGACGATATCGCAGAACGCCGCCAGTTCCGCTTCTTCCACTTTGGCAAGGCTCGGCAAATGCTTGCCTGTCGCGATCCCTCCGCACCCGATGATGCCGATTCTAACTTTAGCCATCCTTTATTCCTCCCAATATTTCGATAAAATAGGTCATTTTTCTGTTCGATGCTTGATTCTTTGAGGCAAGACACACTAGAATAAAGTATATTGCGATTGATCCCATAAAGTAATGCCGATTATGGCGACGCTTTTATGCGATTTTGTCCTGGGCGAGGTGCGGCATTGGAAGCTTATAACGAGAAAGTTGATTATGAAAACCCTCTTTTGTCGTTGAAAATCTTTCAGACGAAGCGAGAGGACGATCTCTTCATCGGCTGGCACTATCACCGCGAGGTGGAGCTGCTGCTGATCGATCAGGGCGAGCTTGATGTGTATACGGAAGACGACTACTATCATCTGGAACCCGGCGACATCGTCGTGATCGGCTCCTCGCAGCTGCATCGGGACCGCAGCATGGCGAGCGGCTTGCTCGAGTACTACGTGCTGCAGTTCGATCTCGACCAGTTTTTCGACCACAGCACGATGCCGTATATCCGGTTTTTTACCGAGACCAAAAATCCACTCAGTAAAATCAATTATATTTTCAGCGAGAAACCGGAAGTGAAGCGGGAAATCGCCCGGTGCATCAAGGATATATTCCACGAAGCCAAAACCAAATCGGCCGGCTACGAGCTGGCGGTCAATATATTGATCAAAACGATTCTGCTGCACCTGCTCCGAGGCGATTCCCGGCACACGCTGGCCGAGCACGACGATTTCGACCGGGCGCGGCTGAAGCCGGTGTTCGATTATGTGGAGGCCAACCTGACAGGGAGGATTCATGTCGATCAGGTATGCAGGCTGGCGAATATGAGCTACTACTACTTCGTCAAGTTTTTCAAAAAGGCAGTCGGGTTGTCCTTTACCGAATATGTAAATTACCGCAAAATCAAATGGGCGGAGCGCATCCTGCTCACCGAGGACCGCAGCATCTCGGAGATCGGCGATGTGATCGGCATCCCGAACATGGCTCACTTCTACAAAATGTTCAAGAAATACAACGATTGCTCGCCGAAGGAATACCAGAAAAAGATGCTCGCATGGAACCGCCAATAATTTCCGCCCGTTAACCGCCTTATACAAAAAAAACCGGACACCTTATCTAGGCGATCCGAGCTTTTTTGGCATGACCAGCTTGTAGCCGACGCCGCGGATGGACTCAATCTGCACCGACTGCTGGTTAAGCTCCAGCTTTTTGCGGAGCGAGCTCACATGCACGTCCACGGTTCGTTGTCCGCCGATGTAGTCGAAGCCCCACACCACATTCATCAGATCGTCACGGGTAATGACCATGCCGGGCCGCTGTACCAAGTATAAAAGCACCTCGAACTCCTTTGGACGCAGCGGCACGGTCTCGCCGCCAATCACGACCTCGTATTTCTCCGGATAAATCTCCAGCTCGCCGGCTGCGATCACCTTCTCGTTCCGGTCGGCAGGCTGCGCCTCCTCGTTCTGCGAACGGCGCAGCACGGCGGACACCCGGGCAAGCAGCTCGGCAACGCCGAACGGCTTCGTGATATAATCGTCCGCGCCGTGCTTCAGCCCTTGGACGACCTCCTCCTCCGCATTGCGCGCGGTCAGGATGATGACGGGCGTGCGGATGCCGTTCTGCCGCAGCTTGGTCAAGACGTCAAAGCCGTTCATGCCGGGCAGCATAATGTCCAGCACGATCAAGTCGAACCGACGCTGCAAGGCGGTTTGCAGCCCTTCGGCGCCGTTATCGGAAACCGTCGTCTCATACCCTTCCTGCGTCAGGTTGTAAGAGAGCAAACGAGCCAAAGTCGGTTCGTCCTCGACGACTAAAATGCGAACAGACATAAGAACCCCTCCGTTAGGACAAATCCGACATTTATGATCATCATAGCACGTTTAGGCTGGTGAAGTGTCAAAGCATTGTAAAATGTCGCCACGAGTTCTAGGACTGCAGCACCGGAAGCTCGATCGTAAAGGTCGAACCCGCCCCCACCGTGCTATCGACCGCGATTGTTCCTTTATGCAGCTCGACCAGATGCTTGACGATCGACAGGCCGAGTCCCGTGCCGCCGGAGCTGCGCGACCTCGCCTTATCCACCCGGTAGAACCGTTCGAAAATGCGCGGCAGATCCTTTTTGGGAATACCGATGCCCGTGTCGGAAATGCGGATGCGGATATGGTCGTCGTCGCCGTCCACCTTCACCGTGACCCGTCCGCCCTCGGGCGTGTAATTGATCCCGTTTGAAAGCAGGTTCATCATAATTTGGCGAAGCCGGTCCTCGTCCGCCTCCGCATACAGCCCCGGTTCGACGGCTGCATCAAGCAAGATGCCTTTGCGCGACGCTTCGGAAGCGAGCAGCTCGAGCGTTTTTTCGGTGAACGACGACAGCTCGACCGGGGAAAACTGCAGCGGCACGCGCCGGGATTCCACCTTCGACAGCTCCAGAATGTTTCCGATCAAACGGTTTAGCCGCTCGCTCTCGTCGTAAATGATTTGCAGAAACGCTTTGGCCGTATCCGGATCGTTCACCGCGCCGCCGAGCAGCGTTTCGGCAAAGCCTTTGACTGCAGCGATCGGCGTCTTGAGCTCATGCGACACGTTCGCGACGAATTCACTGCGCATCCGCTCCAGCCGCCGAATGGCGGACACGTCCTGCAGCACCAGCAGCACGCCGCCGAACTCATCGCCCGAATGGAACACCGGCACCAGGTTGATTTCAAGCAGCCGTTCCTCGGGAAAATAGAATGTGATCTCGTCGTGCAGATGCTCCCGCTTCTCGAGGCCTTCCTGAATGATCTGGGCGAGCTCATACTGCTGCTTCGCCTCGGCGTAATGGCGGCCCGCCAGCTCGCGCGCCGAGAAGCCGAGCACCTCCTCGGCCATCCGGTTGAGCAGCAGAATCCTGCCGCTCTTGTCGATCATGACGATGCCGTTGATCATGTTGTCCAAGACGCTTTCGAGCTGGCCTTCCTTCTGACGGATACGTTGCATCTGATCCTGCAGGCTTTCCGCCATCGCGTTGATGGCCACGCCAAGCTCGCCGATCTCATCGTTTTTCGTAACGGGCACGCGCGCCTGGTAGTCCATGTTCTTGATCCGCTTCGCTACGCGCGTAATCAGCTCCAGCGGGTGCGTCAGACCAAGCGCAACCCGGTAGCTGATCGCAGCCGCAAAGATGAACAGCAGAAGCAGGCCGGATAGAAGCACGACCCACAGCTCCCGGATACTTCGCTCCACGTCGTATATGTTCATCGAGAGCCGGACAATCTTGGAATCGGGCGCTCCCGGCCGCAGCGCATACGCCACATACAGCCAATTCTGCTTCACCGTCTCACTCTCGCGGATGTCGCGGCCGACACCGTTGCGCTTGGCCGCGTTCACTTCCGGACGCTTGACCTGGTTCGCCATCTGACTCTGATCAAAGTCAGAGTCGCCAAGCACGTCGCCGTCGCCGTCGATGAACGTGACGCGTGCGCCGGTAACCTCCTTGAAATGCGCCGCCCGTTCGGTGTAATAATCGGCCGCCAGGCCGGCGTTGCCGTCCCGCCATTCCACGCTGTCGATAATCAGCTTGATTTCGCGAACCATATTTTCCTGCAGTGCGCTTATATATTTGCGTTCGAACGATTGCGCCATAAAAAGCCCGGCCGCCGAAACGGACAAGCCGGTCAGTACGATCATGATGACGGCCAATCGGGAGCGAAAGCTGTTCATCGGCTTCCTCCTTCTGCCATTAGCTTGCATTGCCGAATGCGACACTATACGATTTCATCCTACATGGCGCGAGACCGGTTGCCCAGCTTCTTTTTTGTGAAGTTTTTGTAAAACGTAATGATGCAGCGTCGCGACCGGCTGCTGAACCAGAATCGCGAGCACGACCGGTACGGCTGCCAGCGGACTGAAGTATTGCAGCGCGATGACAATGCCGAGCGAGATGTTCCGCATCCCGGTTGCGTAGGACGCCGTCGCGGCGAGCTCCCTGCTGCGCAGCGGCAGCACGCCGAAGAAACCCGCAGCGTAGCAGATGCCGACAAACAGCACAACGACCGGGACAAGCTTCGCCATGTCGGCTTTGAGCTCGACGACATGCGGCTCGATCGCTGCGGCGTTCAGCGCGACGACCGCCGTGAAGCACAGCTTGGATACCGGGCCGGTGACCGGCTTCATGCGCTCCGTGATTCGGCCCTTGGTCGCTTGGTTTAGAAGCACGCCGGCGATCGTCGGCACGACGACGATCAGAAGCAAATCCGCCATCATCGCACCCGTATCCGTGCGGATCGAATCTCCGAACAGCAGACCGATGCCGGCCGGCACGACAAACGGGCTGATCAGGGAATCGATGACGACCAGTGATAGCATCATCGCCACGCTGCCGCCGGAGAGACCGACCCAGATGACTGAGGAAACGCCGAGCGGGATGAGCGCAAACAGCACAAGCCCGATCACATACGGCGATTCCGGACCGTAGAGGAACACCCCGATCGCATAGGCGGCCAGAGGCAGCGCGATATGCGCGAGCAGCAATGTCCACAGCATGGGCCAGGGACGGGCAAGAACGTGCCGAAGCTGGCCGAGCCCGCAGCCAAGACCCATCGTAAACGTGACGACGGCGAAAAGTGCGGGCACTGCGGCCACGAACGGAAGCAGCCCGTCGGCAAAAAGAAATCCCAGGAGTAGAGATCCAGGGATTAACAGAAACATCCATTGTTCGAATAGGCGATTGAAGGTCGTTCCGAATTGCCGCATTAGCATGGCTCACTCTTTCTGTATGGAACAAGGGATGGTATGAATGCTCAGCGCACGATGACCGGTGGTGAGACAAAGCGCTGTCGCAGCGACTATTTGAACACCGGCTCCTTGAACTGGCCGAGCTTGGCCAACGAATCCCGCTCAACGTCGGCGTGAAGGCTGTTGCCGTGCGCGTCCATGGTCACGATCGCCGCAAAACCCTCGGTTTGCAGATGCCACATCGCCTCCGGAATGCCGAATTCCATGAAGTCGACGCCGTTCACCCGCTTGAAGCATTCGGCATAATATTGCGCCGCGCCTCCGATGGCATTGAGATAAACCGCTCCATGCTCACTCAGCGCGGCAAGCGTCTTTGCGCCCATGCCGCCTTTGCCGATAACCGCGCGGATGCCAAATTTTTTGATGATGTCACCCTGGTACGGCTCCTCGCGGATGCTGGTGGTTGGGCCCGCTGCCTTGACATGCCAGCCTTGTTCGTCCTTGAGCATAACCGGACCGCAATGATAGATGACCGCGCCGTTCAGGTCGACCGGCGACTCGTGGTCGATCAGATGCTTGTGCAGTGCATCGCGTCCGGTATGCATTTCGCCGTCGATGATGACGATGTCGCCGACATGCAGCGAACGTACCTGCTCCTCGGTGAACGGCGTCTTCAGACGCACCTCGCGGCGCTCCGCGCCAGCCGCCGCCTGCGCTGCCGTCTCCTCCGCCGTCGCTTTCATCGGGACCTGCTGGCCTTCCGGGTACAGCCATTCCTTGATTTCGCCGGTTGCCGCGTTCAGCAGCACGCCTTGGCGGCGATATGCCCAGCAGTTATAGGCGACCGAGACGAAAAAGCTTGCCGGCAAACGGTTCATCACACCGACCTTGCAGCCGAGCAGCGTCACCGCGCCGCCGAAGCCCATCGTGCCGATGCCGAGCTTATTGGCATTCTCCATGACGTATTCCTCAAGCTGCTGCAGCTCAGGGATCGGGTTCGTGTCGTCGACTCTGCGGAACAGCTGCTGCTTCGCCAGCTCGTAGCCGGTCGTGCGGTCGCCGCCGATGCCGACGCCGATGAAGCCGGCGCTGCAGCCTTGGCCCTGCGCCTGGTAAACGGCATGCATGATGCATTTGCGGATGCCGTCAAGATCGCGGCCCGCCTTGCCCACTCCCTCCAGCTCGGCCGGAAGGCTGTATTGAATGTTTTTATTCTCGCAGCCGCCGCCCTTCAGGATGAGTCGGACGTCGACGTCGTTTTTCTCCCATTGCTCGAAATGGATGACCGGCGTGCCGGGTCCCAGGTTGTCCCCTGTGTTCCCGCCCGTCAGCGAATCGACGGAGTTGGTGCGCAGCTTGCCATCTTTCGTCGCGCGCGCAATCGCATTGCGGATGTGCTGCTTCATGACGAGCTGATTCGCATCGACTGGCGTGTGGACGATAAAGGTAGGCATGCCGGTGTCCTGGCAGATGGGCGACACGTTGCATTCGGCCATCTCGATATTGTTGGCAATCGTCGACAGGGACAGGCCGGCGCGGGTTGCGCTGTCCTCCGCCTCCTGGGCGGCTTTAATCGCCTGGCGGACATCGCCCGGCAGGTTGGTCGACGTCTCGACGACGAGTTGATAAACACTTTCTTCAAACTTGTGCATAACGGTGTGGCAGCTCCTCTCTGTCGCTGGTCTGTAATAGTTTTATAATAATGGAGTGCGGAGCTATGTACAAGGCATCATTTTGAGCTGGCAATGGCGACGACAAACACACCGCCCCGCACAACGGCGGACGGTGTCTTTGCGCATAATTGCCGGATTCAGCGACTCCGGTGCGCATTTTCGGTAAGCACCCGCTTGGCTTCCACCGGATTGCAGACCTCGAGTATGTGATACGTCCGATTAAACTCCACACCTTTTTCCTTCAGCTTCTCCTTCAAGTCCAGCTGCCACAACACGCCGAATTGCTCCGATTTCAGCTGCTCCTGGATATCCTCAATTGCCTGCAATGACGTTTGTTTGTTTCCACCGTATAATGGAACATGTTAAATTCATTTCCATAAAATAGACACCCATACTTTAACGGCCGTTGCGGCGATCAGTACAACGAGCCCGTAGCGCAAAATCCGCACATCAATTTTTGAACTTACCCTGGAACCGAGCGGAGCGCCGATCAAACTGCCCAGAACCACAAACACCGTCGGCCATACCGGGAATGGACCTGCCGTTATTTTGCCGATTGCGCCGCCGATGGCCGAAACGAACACGATCGCAAGCGACGAAGCAATTGTGACCCGTGCGGGAATTTTCAAGACCGTCAGCATAATCGGAATAAGAATAAACGCGCCGCCAGCGCCGACGACGCCCGACACTATTCCTACCATAAAAGCGGCCGCTGATGCGATGACCTTGTTGAACTCTATCTCCCCTTGCGCCGTGTCCTGCTTCACGCGACTCGGAATCAGCATCAGCACTACCGCAATGACCGCCAGCGTTCCATATAGAATATTTATGGCTTCTTCCTGCAAATACCGGGAACCGAATCCACCGACAAGACTCCCGAGCCAGATGCTGCCGCCCATGTACAGCACAAGTCCCTTGTGCACAAGCGCTGCCTGATCGCCTCTCGTTCGAAAAGCGATGACGCCTGCCAATGAAGCGAAGAATACCTGAAATATGCTGATGGTGGCGACTTCCTGTGCGGTAAATGAAACCAAGCCGAGACCGGATGGAACAAACAGCAGAAGGGGATAATTAAGGATAGCTCCGCCTATGCCGAGCAGTCCCGAAAAGAAAGAGCCGACTAAACCAAGGAGCAGCATAGTCACAAATAGGAGAATGTCCATAAATTCCTCCTTGTTCCTTCTCCAGCAATCAGTTATAATAAAACCAAGTAAATTCATCAGAAATAAGGTGATATAAAATGCTGACCGCGTTGAAAAAAATATTTGAGCATAAATGCCCGATCTGCAACGAACCATTACTGTCAGTCAACGAGACGCTGTGCTGCACAAAGGCCTGTCCGGAGGGGCATTACAAAGAAGAAAGCTATTGCTCCCTTGGAGTTCGAATCGTATATGACGGTTTAAAATAAGCGAGCACTCTCCGTGCCCGCTTATTTTTTCTTACTTCACCGTTTAAATCTTTTTCACGAAAAATTTGTAAACGCCGTGGTCTTCTTCATGTTTCATAAGTTCATGCTTGGTCTGCTTTACCCAAGCTTGGAAATCGTTGACGGAGCCTTTATCCGTGGAAATCACTTCCATCACCTGCCCCGGTTGCAGCCCGTCGAGCGCTTTTTTTGCTTTAACGATCGGCATCGGGCATGCCATTCCTTTCGTGTCGACAACTAGATCTGCTTGCATGGTTATGCCTCCTTTAGTGATCATGCACGGCGCAGCTCGTGCTGACGATCTTCACACTGCGTGTTTTTTGTTGGAACTATTCAACTCGGCATAGTAATTCAATCATTAGTATGCCGCCTGCGGATAAGTTCATGTATGTTGAATTGCCGTACCGCTGCAGAGTCTCGGCCATCCAGTTCCTCATACACATACCCCCATGGGTATAAATATATGCTATACGGTCGCCGATGTCAACACCTTTCAAGGTTTAAGCCATACCCCTTAGCCTGCGGTCTTTTATATGATACGATATAAACCATCGACACCATTGAGGTATAGATGCCGTTATTCCGCCTTTAACGAGCCGGGCATCGGAAAGGACAATCGAGACTTGGAAAGCCATTTTTTTGCTTATATGTACAGGCTGCGTTATATCGAGCGCTGGAGCCTGATGCGCAACACGACGCCCGAGACGGTCGCCGAACACTCCTACCATGTCGCGCTGCTGGCGCATATGCTCTGCGAGATCGGCAACCGCGTCTACGGCCGGCGCCTGAACGCCGATCGGGTTGTATCCTTGGCGCTGTTCCACGACGCGACCGAGGTGTTCACGGGCGACATTCCGACACCGGTTAAGCACCACAATCCCAAAATGCTGGCAAGCTTCCGCGAGATCGAGGCCATGGCCGCCGACCGGTTGCTTGGCATGGTGCCGGAGCCGTTGCGCGATGCGTATGTACCGCTGCTCGCCGGAGGTACGGCTTCCTCCGTTTCGGCCAATGCGGACCGCGAGCTCCTGCCCTATCTTAAAGCCGCCGATCTGCTCGACGCCTACCTGAAGTGCCTGTCCGAGCTCTCATCCGGCAACCGCGAGTTTGCCGTGGCCAAGGGCCAGGCCGAGCAGAAGCTCGCGCAGCTCGCCATGCCCGAGGTCGAATGGTTCCTCGCGTACATGGCGCCCAGCTTCGGCAAAACGCTCGACGAGCTGTCGGGAGACTGAGCTCGGAGGCTCCACCGAATGACCCGGTCAAGCCGAAAAAGGGGCGGACGGGG
>NZ_KK082156.1:0-18507 GCF_000598065.1 Paenibacillus darwinianus
GGCTCGAGCGCGGCCGACATTTCGGCCGCGGCCGCCGACCCGGCCCCCGCCTGCTTGCGCGTGCGTCCCGCAACCCAGACGGCTATCGTCCAGTCCAGTGCCAAGCCAAACAGGCTGAGCGGGATGACAATGGGCAAAAGCGCGCTCCAGCGTACGCCCGTCATCTCAACGACTATGCCGAGTATCGGAGACACAGGCGTCCAAATGACCGGCATGCTGTAGCCATGCGTGATGGCCCTGCTTATAAAGCGGTCGCGCTCCCGTATCGGAAACGCATCAAGCGAAGGCCGAATCGTCTGATGAACCATCGGCAGCGCGCCGAGGTTCATGAAACTGCAGAAGACGTAAGCCAAGAACGACGTCAGGGCATACAGCATGCCCGAATGGCGCACCTGCCTGCGGACCATGGCCTGTACCCTCACCGCATAGCGTCCCAGTTCGATCGGCAGCGCAATAAGCGGAATGAGCGCGAACAGGCTCAGCACGTTCATCATGTAACCGAAGCTGCGAAGCATCTCCGGAGCCGAGGCTTTATCCGCCGCGAGAAGACTAAAGCCGACGGCAAGGAACAATCCCCCAATGGTACGGACGAATTTCCCCGCTGACAAGAACACGATCACGACGATCAGGAAGCTGACTGCCGAGACCGTCCAATCCAGCGCATCGCTCGGATAGACGACCGAGCCGAGATAGGCTGCGATGGCCGCCAGATAAAGAGCCTGCTTCATGCTACAACACGTCTTTCACGGCCCTTGCAAGGCGGTCCAGCGCCGTTTCCACAATCTCCTCGCCGATCTCCCGGCTCGCTTTGGTCGCATCGCCGATACAGCCGTTGCGGGTCATTTCTTCATAATAGTAGTAGCCTTGCAGCGGATTTCCGGGCCTCAGCTTGCGCCATTTGCCCTCCTGGATGTCGCCTTTCTCCAGCTTGTCCGCCCGCACCAGGTGCGAGGCAAGATACAGCGCTTCCGAAACCTCCCGGTCGCAGCTGTGCCCGTAAAGCTTCGACTCGATCCGGCGGTCCATCACATCTTTCGCCGAAGCGGTCGTTTTGGCATAATAAAAATTCACTTCCAGCTCTCTCGTGAGCATATCCGACGCCACGCCGAGCGTGGCCTGGTTGCCGCCGTGCGCATTCAGCACAAGCACATGGCGGATGCCGTGGTGCTTTAATGATACGATCATATCGCGAAGAATCGCAATCAGCGTGGCCGGTTCAAGCGAAATCGTCCCCGGAAAATGAATATGATGCGGCGATATGCCCATATTGATCACCGGCGTTACGAGCGCCTCCGGATACAGGCGCTCCGCCAGCCTTTTGCCCATTTCCTCGGCCAGCACGGCGTCGCAGCTTTCCACCATATGCGGCCCGTGCTGCTCATGCGCACCCAGCGGAATAATAGCGATTTTAACCGTTTTGAGGGCTTGTTCGACCTCAGGCCATGTCATTTGGGTTAATAGATAGGAGGACGGCATGATTGAACTCCCTTCTTCGCTTATTGGTATATTGGAATATTGTATACCAAATTAACGAAATTGTCATAGATCCTTATGTTTTCGGCGCTGCAATCCCTGTATAATTGATATGATAAAGGAACGGCACAATACATGGAGCAAGGAGACGGCAGCATGATGCACCACAGCCACTACCTCGACAAAAGATCCGCCGGGTATTTGTCGGAAGCCCTAATCAACCATTTCCATAAAAATGAGGCGGCCTATCGCGAAATCGTCATCGTCTGCGTCGGAACCAACCGCTATACCTGGGACTCGCTCGGACCTATGGTCGGAAGCCGATTGAAGGCTTCCGGGAAACCCGGACCTGTCCGGATCTACGGCACGCTCGATCAACCGGTTCACGCCCTTAATCTGCATAAAACAATGCACCATATCACCGCCAAGCATATGGAAGCATACGTCGTCGGCGTAGACGCGTGTTTGGGCCAATTTTACAAAATCGGCACGCTGCAGCTTGTGGAGGAACCGCTTCAGCCGGGCGCGAGCCAGGGCAAACCGCTTCCTCCTGTCGGCCACATTCATTTTAAGGGAATCATCAACAACCACCGCGCGCTGAATACCAAAGTGCTGGAGCATACCAGCCTGACGTTCGTGGCCGAGATGGCTGCAGTCATGTCGGACGTGCTTGTCCGCGCTTGCCGCGAGATCACGCCCCTGCTTCTGCCTGCCGCGGCACCTGAGGCTTCCGCGCCAGATCGGTTGTCGGCCGGAAGTTAAACCTCCGTCTTTTTACCAGAAGATAATCGCCAACAAAGTGGAGACGATGAGCCCAAGCATGACTGGAATGAAGTTTTTGCGGGCAAGGTCGATCGCCGAGACGCCTGCAAAGCCCGCAACCGCCACCAGCGAGGACCAGGCGATAATCGTGCCTCCGCCGGCCCAAATCGCGCCCATCTGGCCGATTGCCGCCAGCGTCGAAGGATCCATGCCGACAGCGGGAGCCAAAGCGCCGGAGAGCGAACCGGTCAGCGGCAGTCCGGAGAAGCCGGAGCCGTCGAGGCCTGTCACGATTCCGATCAGCAGTAGGCCGAAGCCCGTCAGGAAGCTGCTGGAAGGAATGTACGATTGCACGGACGCGACGAGATCGAACAAAAATGCGGGAGCCGCAGCGCCTTCGGCAACCGACAAAATGCTTCCCGAGAAATCGGAGTTGCCGAGGAAGAAGAAGCCCGCAATCGGAATGACCGGACCCATCGCCCGAAACGCAAACACGAAGCCTTCCACCAGGTGATCGCTGATTTTGTCGAGCGCGTCCGCTTTGCCGAGCGCGATGCTTGCAAGAATCAGAAGGATAATGGCCACGCCCCCGATGAATGCCGCCCCGTCTCCGCCCTCGAAGCTGCCGAGACCCGATCCGAGCTTACTGGCAGCCATGACGATCATGATGGCCAGCATGGACAGCGGCACGGCTACCGCAAATATTTTCGACCAGCGCTGAAGAGAAGGCGCGAGCGTCTCGGTCGTTGCCGCGGCTTCCGCATAGGAAGGCTCCTGTTGCTCCGCCTTGTCCGCCGTCTTCAGAACGATCGGCTGCGGCATGCCCGAATCCCCGGCCATCGGCTCGCTGATCGATTTCTTGTTGAGCAGGTAAGCGGAGCCGATCGCCACGCCGCCCGTAATGAGCGACAGAATCATAGCTTTGTCCGCTACGGCTGCGGTCCCGATGCCGGCGCCTGTTGCGCTGAGCATCGGCGCAACCTGCATGATGTAATCGGAGGAGAGCGCCATCCCTTGTCCGGCCATCGCAATCGCCATCGCCGCGCCCATCGGCGGCAAACCCGCGCGGACGGCTGCCGGAATGAGCAGCGCCCCGATGAGCGGAACCGCGGGTGTCGGCCAGAAAAAGAGGGAGATAACGAACGTAATGCCCGCAAGGGCGAAAAATGCGATATGGCCGTTGACAATCAGCTTCTGAAGCGGCTGGATCATCCGCCGATCGGCGCCGATATCCTTCAGCGAATTCAACAAAGCCACCATGAACGTAATAATGAGGAAAATCGTGAACAGTTCCTTGGCTGCGGTCAGGTTGGCGTTGTATACCGCCTTGAAGCCGCTGATTACGTCTCCTTTATATACCCATCCGATAATAAAAGTTCCGATCAATGTCGGAATGACCACGCCCCGCCGGAAAAACATGACCAGTATGACGCTGACCGTTACCAAAGCATACAATACATGCGACATCGTAATCATCCGCTTCCCTCAACTCTCTTAAATAATTATTTTCCGCGCAGCGCAACTTATGTCACACTACCTAACGCGAGTATAACACTAAAGAGGTTTGGTATACAATATTTTTCTTTTTATTGGTTTGTTTTTGTTCATCCTCCCCGAAAACTGCATGATTACGTAATTTTAAGTAACACAAACTTAACATAATCGCACCAAGCACTGCTTATTAGCACAAACAGCTGCTTTTTTGCGCTCTATTTACACCCCCCTAACGATGTAAGCGTTTGCAAATCCTGTGAAAATATAAATTCCGCGATCTATCTCACAGGATTTATTGTATATTGTATACCATAATTCTATTTCTAGCAACCTTTATTTACAGTCAATACTAGATATCGCCCCATGGGCGCCATGGGGCACGATGGAGCTTTTCCGCAGCGGCCACGCCGGGATAAAGCTACGTTCGACGGCACAGGATAAAATTTCTCCCGGCGGACGGGACCGGTGTCGAACAGCCGCTTTGATACCGGTCCTTCCCCCGTCTTATCCCTCCAAATGATTCCGCTTCATGGCGAAGCGGCCGATAACGGTGACGATCCCGTATAAGAGGATAGAGAGAACCGCCAGCATCGCGATGCTGACCATGACCATATCCATCTGGAACACCTGGCCGCCGTAAATGATCAAATAGCCCAGACCCGCCTTGGACGACAAGAATTCGCCCATGATGACGCCGACGAGCGTCAACCCGACGTTTACCTTCAAGGCGGCGATCAGGTTCGGAACGCTCGCGGGCAGCAGCACCATCCGCAGCATTTGCAGCTTGGTCGCGCCGAACGACTCCATGACCTTCAGCTTTGTTTTGCCGATCTCCCTGAACCCCGCCTCAATCATCATGATCGTGACGATGATCGAAATGGCGACGGCCATGCCGTATATCGAATACCGGTCGCCGAGCCAGATGTAGAAGATCGGACCGAGCGCCACCTTGGGAAGGGCGTTCAGAACGACCATGTACGGCTCCAGCACTTTCGACGCGTAAGACGACCACCAGAAAAGAACGGCGATCGCCGTGCCGGCGGCCATGGAGACCACAAGGCCGACCATCGTTTCAACTCCCGTAAGCATATGAGTGGACAAAAAAACCGCCAACCATGAGCATACGAGGGCCTTCATGACCCGTATGTCATAATTAGCGGTTCAAGGCTCTCCGTTTGGGAGCTCCTCATGACCTGCCGTAAAGCTTTCAGCCGCCGGCAAGATGGATCCGAATCTCTTCCCGCGGAAGGATTCAGCACCTTAATGTCGGCCGCTATGCAAAAAATCACTTTTATGTTAAGTAATTTAACACAACTTTCACCTTCAGGCAAGTACATTTTGCAAAAAAAGAACAAAATCATCCACAATGTAACGCATTAATGTTATTTATGCGTAATATTCATCCTTCCAGCTTCTCCTTAAAAATGATGATCGTCCCCGAAATCTCCGCTTTCGGGTCATAGTCCTTAAGGACGGCGACAACGGACAGGCCGAGCGTTTGTTCAAGCTCTTCCTTCAGCCTTTTTTTGTTTTTTTCCATCAGCAGCATATCCACGCTTGCGGTCAGGCCGCGAAACTCATCGTCCAGCGTTTTCAAGGCGGGGATTCGTTTGTGGGTGGCGAAGATATACACCTTCTCGCCCAAAATGTCGATTTTCTGCGATTTGATGCCGATGCCGAAAATGTCCTGGTTGATCGAGTTGTAAATTTTGATAATCTCCTGCTTTAAAACGCCGACCGGAAGCCGGTTGTTCACCTTGATCCCCTCCCTTCCGCAAAGCATCCCATCCATAACCATCGCCGCATCATAAACCATTCACCGCGGCAGACCCTTTTCCCTTTGGCGCCGCTAATGAAATATCGTTAGAATTGTGATTCCCATCACACAGACAAGAGCCAAATACAAGCCATTGTCGCGGAATCCGATTTGTATACTGGACCTCTTCACCAACCCGCTTACGAGCAAGTTGATGGGATTGACCGGACTAAGAACGGAGGAAGCGGACCAGGCCAGCATAATCACCATCGCCAAAATTTCTTTTGTCGTGCCGAGAGCCGCCGGATCCATCTGCGTCGCAAACACGGTGACGAACACCACCTGATGAATGCCGACAAACGTAACGCAAATCATCGCAACGAGAATGAATAAAGCAAACCACAAGAAAGAAACTTGCGCGATATTCGTCATGAACTGGCTGATGCCGTCGCCGAAGCTGGTTTCCCGCAGCGATTGTCCGAAAAAACCTGCGCTGATATACATAATGATTTCGTTATCCATTATCGGAACGGCTTTATTGCGGTAGTCCGCGACAAAATTTTTCAACAGGCTCCACTGCCCGGAAACCGACACCCATGTGAGCGGAAACAAAATGGCCAGAAGGCTTACGAGAACCAGCATCGACCAATGGGTGAACGATTCGGCGGCAATCGTAACGAGCATCAAAAATACGATAATAAAGGGCAAGCGCTGCATTCTTTTTCGGTCAGCCGCCGTAATGCCGCCCTCCGATTCACGGCCCTCTTCACGCTCCCGCTTCCGGCTCCATACGCCGAACAGGAGATTGCCCGCAACCAGAAACAATATAGCCAAGCCGAAGCCGTAGCGTATATAATCCCCGATCGATACATTCAGGTACAGCAGCGTAACGCCGACGGCCGCATAATAAGGAGACCATAGGATGGTCGTGGAAAATCCGATTAGATACGCTTTCGATAAAAAGGCGGCGTTTAATCGCAGGTCCTTGAGCAAATCGTGGACGATCCGGATGGAACCAAGATTCAGAATCGGACCGAGCACGAACAGTACGGCGGTGATGCCGGCAAACATCCTCCTCGGACTGTGACGGTAGCGTTTAAGATAAGCGAGAATCGAGTCGAAAAACCCGCCCATTTTAAATGGAATTGACAACAGCGGAACGAGTACCAGCAAAGTCAGCAACGGCAGATTCGACGTAACACCCTGTGCGGCGGCTTCGATTCCCAGCCCCTTCAATGCCGTCAGCGCGATTCCGGAAACGAACATGAGCAGGCTGAAAATCCGGGGAACCGTCCTTGCCCGCGTCACGCTTCCCGCGAAGGCAATGACGGCGCAAACCGCCAGCACGAGCTGCAGCCATTCGGAGCGCACGAAATACTGGATTAAGAACAACAAGCACATACCTAAAATAAAGTTGCTTTTCACTAGGGTCGCTCCTCCGGATCGAAAAGTATGCCGCTATTTTGGCATATTGTATACCAATTATGTTGATTCTAGCGGATAACCATCTCCGCCGTCAACGCTGCGACTTCCCGGCCCATGCCAAAAGACCGCCCTCCTGCGGCAAGCGGGAGGAACGGTCTCCTTGATGTTCTTCGACTTATTCGCATGTTCCCGCACGTCATGCGTTGCGAAGCTTGCGATCCAGCCAGAACGGTCCGAACGGCACGATTGACGCCACAACGGCTACAGCCGACATGCGGAACGTTAGGCGGCGCGCGAAAAACGCATGGGCGATAACAATCAAATAGAGCACAAACAGCACGCCGTGCACCATGCCGACGACAGAAACGGCCTTATCGATTCCGGCTCCGTACTTCAGCGGCATGGCGATAAGAAGCAGGATCAGGAACGAAGCGCCTTCGAGCAGACCGACGCCGCGCACGCGTCCTACGTGGGTGTTCCACATATTGGGAATCCTCCAATACCAAGTTTCTCAAGTTTCTTAAGTTTCTTATTGACCCCGCTCATTATCATGGTCTTCCCATTTTTTCGAGTATGCCTTATTCGTAACCCAGAACGTGACCCAGCCCAGAATGATAACGATAATAACCGCTGTGACCCAAACGCCCGCCGGCACCTGCATGATTCCGCCACCCCTTCAGCCCATTTTATCATGATGCGGTCAACTCAACCGAGCGCCACGAATGCACCGGCTAGAATGCCGAGCACCGCTTGTTCCATCCCAGTACCTACGGCTATTAATGTCCCGTTTTTTTGTTTTTACGTATCAAATAGAAGATGACCGCGAGCCCGGTGATCGCGATCAACACGAACGCGATGTTCGAGTATACATCCATAAAGGACAGGATATCCTCCCAATTCTCGCCCAGGGCTGCGCCTAGCCAGACGAGCACAATGTTCCATATGAGCGTGCCGATCGTCGTGTAAATAAGAAACACCCCGAAATGCATACGCGACATCCCGGCCGGAATGGATATCAAGCTTCTGATCAGCGGAACCATCCGGCAGAACAATACGGTCCAATGCCCATATTTGTCGAACCAGGCATCCGCTTTGCGGATATCCTCCTTTTGGACGCGGAGAATATGTCCCCATCTTCCGACAATCGCTTCTAGCCGATCCACGTGAAGCGCACGGCCGATCCAGTACAGGATGATGGCGCCTAACACCGAGCCGAGGGTTGCGGCGGTAATGACGCCGGGAACCGTCAACGCCGTTTGGGTCGTCATGAAACCGCCGAATGTCAGCACCACTTCCGACGGAATCGGAGGAAATACATTTTCGAGCGCAATCATGAGCAAAATGCCGATATAGCCGTACTGCTCCATAAAATCGGTAATCCAGTTCTGCATTCTACACCTCTGAATATTTATTGTAACGCTTCGGCAGCGTCACGGTATAAACGGAGCCTTCTCCGAACGAGCCGTGTGCCTGAATACCGCCGTGATGCAGTTCAACGATTTGCCTGGGAATGTCCGGACGTTATCCGTAAAGGAGACGCTCGCTTGATCGCCGTACGCTTCCGCCGTAATCCGAATCCCCCTGCTCCGGTGTGAACTTGATGCTGTTGTTTAATAGATTGGTTCAGAACCTGGCAAAGCTTATCCTCATCCGCTTCGACCGTTACCGCCTCCAACCGGAGCTCGACTTCAATCTGCTTTGCGGACCACTGCAGCTCCAGGGCGATTACGATTCTGCGTGGTTAGATAACGGACTCGTCTCTCCTTGCTCATTTTCTTATCTTTTAACGCTTTTGTAAAGCCAATGATCGACGTGAGCGGGGACTGAAATTCATGCGATACGGACGGCCTTCTGAATTTCCGCCGCCAAGCGGTTCGTCTCGAATGTGAGAAACAAGGCATACGGCTGCGCTCTGCATGAACGGCTTGCGGTTCAATACGATATCCCCCAAGCGCGTCCTTGAGCAGTGCAAATAAAGCTGAGACTATCATAACACAGTAATATTAAGGTTTGATGAGAAAACGGACGCGCAGTTGCCGCGGTTTGCATAGCAGCCGGGCCGGTGTCCCGCTTGAGCGGACACGACCGGTTTTTACCATTGTATGATTTTTTGTTAGAATGAAAAGCATGAGCACCCGATCGGAGGCACTTTAGTGGATTACATTGTGTTGGATATAGAATTTAACGGCCGCAAATTTGCCAGCGAGCTGCCAATGGAGGTCATCGAGATCGGCGCGGTCCGGCTGGATTCTGCTCTGCAGCAGACGGATCAATTCGAAGCGTTCGTAAAACCGGTCTATTTCACCAAGCTGAACAGCTTCATCAAGAAGAAAACCGGCATTCCCCAGGAGGCGATCGACCGGGCCCACGGCTTCCCCAAGGTGATCGCCGATTTCATGACCTGGCTGGACCGCGGTCGTCCATTCCTGCTCCTCACCTGGGGCGGGGAGGACCTGAAGCGCATCGTGTATGACACCCGGATGCATAAGATGGACGATGCCTATTGGATGGCCGTCGACTATTATGATTTGTTGAAGGGATATCTGCGGTACAAAAACGTCTCGAACGACGTGAGCGTCGAGGGAGCTTTGCTCGATCTCGGGATTGAGGCCGGGGGCTCCGCTCACCGGGCATTGGACGACGCGCAGATGACGGCGGAAATTTTCCGGAGAATATTCAGCAAGCTCGACCTTGAGCGCGTGCAGCGGTTCAAAGACCTGTATACGAACGCCAAGGAACGTAAGCTGGTCAAAAACGCCATCCGAGCCCTTTTGGCGCAAAGAAAAACGCCCACATGGGAGCTGCTTGCCGAGTATGTGTTCAAGGACAAGGTAGCGCTTGAGGATCCCCGGAAGCTGGCGGAGCTTCAGGAGTATTTCGCGGCGGAATTGGAGAAGGCCCTGCAGAAAAAAGCTGCGGCGCCTCCGGCAATTGTGGACTGAAGGTTTACAGCATTGCTTTTTTGCTACCGGTGTTGCCTCTATATGAATTTCATCTGCATTTATCCGCAGAATCTGTTGGATTTGTAGCTCTGGTATGTTGAGCATTTTCATTGATATACTGAGTTTGCATCTGTCTATTCCTTTTGTTGTTTGGTTGGACTTACAACAATACAGGTTTAGCAGATGTTTTTCCATATTTTAACCGGGGCTTACCTCGTCAAGAACTGATCTTGAAGTTGAGCCAACAGTCAGACAGTAAAATACATCCAGAATACGAAGATACCCGGAGATTTCAGCACCGCAGCGCTACCGGTTTCGAGAACCGCATCGTGCAGTAGAGTCCACATCATCGAACAAACCGCGGTATTTGTGTGGCACCCGGCCACTGACCCTATCACCCTTGCGCTTATAGTTCAAGAAAAGGTTCAATCTCACCAAGGGCCAAGAATCTACAGCTTTAGCCGTGTTGAGTGTTACCAGTCATGCCGAACCAAATGTTCCATGATCGAACGAAGCTCGCCATCGTGGTCGGGAGCTCCTTGTAGCCCATTGGCCCAAATCGGTTAGGGCAAGCATCCCGCCCGAACGGATTTGCATAGGCTACATCATCAATCAAATGGAGGTTTGCCCCATGACCTATAACCCCTGGATGTATCCGTATGGCCATCAGCCCTATTCGCCTTCTCCTTATCCCCCTCATCAACCGTACTACCCCGGCATGCATCCTTACGGCGGTTGGCAGCAAGGCTGGCAGCAGAGCTGGCCGTATGGATGGCCCCCGCAAGGCTGGCATGGCGGGTATAAAAGCGGCGGCTGGCATGGCGGGCGTGAAGAGGATATCATCGACTACCGCAAAAGTAAATAGCTCCGGGCGGTGATCCGGCTATGTTCCGTTGATGTGCTTGATGCGCTCGATGTGCCTGCAAGCGAACAAGAGGCTGCCATACTGACAGCTTCGGCAACTCCAATATGACGAGAAGCCCCGTCTTGCCGAGATGCGGGCTTTTACCCGTTGCTCCATACCATCATTTGCAAAATCATCGCATCGCGAAAGCGGGCAGGGTCATACCCGGTCGTTTCCTTCACTTTCTCCAACCGGTACAGCAGCGTGTTGCGATGGATACCGAGCCTGCTTGCCGCCTCAGCCGCATTGAGGCTGCACGCAAAGAAGCTTTCAAGCGTTTCCTCCATCTTCGCATTCCAGTGGGGACGCAGCTTCCCGGCAAGCCTTTGTCTGCGCTCCACCGGTATGAAACGCACAAGCGCCTGTCCCTCCACCTCATCGAAATAAACAATCGGCTCGTCGGAAGAGCCGGCGCAGCTTAAAGCAGCCTCTCCCTCTTCATAGCTGCGCCGTATGTCGGTCCGCAGCCGGGCAGAACTTCCGACTCCGACGCAAAACGACTCCGTTTCCGTTAGCAACAGCTGCTTGAGCTTCTTAAGCTTTGCCATGACCCGATCTTCGGCCGTCTCGGAGAACAACAGCAGCAACCGCTGCGGCCGGTACGGACTAATCAGGACACGACTGCCCTCCAACAGCCGACGAACTTTAATCGGCACGCTTTCCTCGGTCCTTTGGCGGGCGGAATCCGTGAACCGTACAACGGCCATTTGATATGGCGGCTTAAGCGGATGGCGAATCGCCTCAAGTCTGGCATCGACCGATTCGAAGTCTATAGAGTCCGATTCCTTTAGAAGCTCCTCTACAATCAGATCACCTGCCATTTGCCTCCATTCATCCTGCAGCCTGGAGTAATGCTGGCGGATCAGAAGCTCGGCGGTCATATGAACCAGCTGTCCGAACGGCTCCACCTCCTCGGGATCGCCGGTTATGCCGATCGCTCCGATGACTTGCCGGCCGTAACGGATCGGCATATTGACGCCGGCCTGGGCGCCGCGCCATCTCGGCAAATCGGAAAACTGCATGGCGACCGTCTGCTCACGCTTGATGGCCGTCGCCGCCGCCTCATGATATTCCCCGACGCGTCCTGCATCACCGCTCGCCATTATCGTACCATCGACGTCGATGATATTAATATTGCGGTTTAAGCGCAGCATCGTTTCCGCTACGATCTCCTCCGCCAATTGCTTGGTGAGCATGATTACCCCCTCCGATATTATCTATTTTACACAAAAAACAACCTTCGAATAACGCTATTTTTGTTCAGTTCATATAAGGAGTCCAGGCATTGTTTCTAGTAAAATAGAAGCATCAACACTAATCGATCGGGAAAAAGGAGGAAACCCATGAAATTCGTCATTGCACCCGACTCGTTCAAGGGCACCTTGACCGCCGCGCAAGCGGGCGCGATCATTGCCCGGACAATAATGAAGGAAATGCCGGAAGCGGAAGCGACGGTGGTTCCCATGGCGGACGGCGGAGAAGGCACCGTTGACGCGCTCGTTCAGGCGACGGGCGGTACGATCGTCGAGCATCAGGCTTCGGGCCCCGAAGGTGAGCCGCGGACCGTCTATTATGGCGAGATCGGTGAGGGAATGGCCGCATCCGCCGTGCTGGAGGCGGCCAACGTTTTCGGGCTGCCGCTTCTTCCGCCGGAGCGCCGGAATCCGCTGCATACGACATCGCGCGGGTTGGGCGAGCTGATGCGCGCTCTGCTCGATAAAGGTTACAGGCAATTCGTCGTCGGGCTCGGGGGAAGCTCCACCAATGACGGCGGAATCGGGATGCTGTCTGCGTTGGGCGCGCGCTTCACGGATCGAGACGGCAATCCGCTCGAAGGGTTCGGCCGGGATTTGCCGAAGCTGACGCATGCCGATCTGACCGGCCTGGACAGCAGGCTAAAGGAAAGCCGGATGACCGTCGCCTGCGATGTGACGAACCCGCTGCTCGGGCCGCAAGGCGCCTCCCACATTTTCGGACCGCAGAAGGGCGCTTCACCCGAGCTTGTCGCACGCCTCGATGAAGGCATGGCGCGTTACGCCGCTCTGATGGAGCAGGCCCTGTCTCTGCATCTCCGCGAACGGCCGGGTGCCGGGGCGGCGGGCGGACTCGGCTTTGCATTCATGTCGATCGGCTCCGTTATGGTGCCCGGCGCCGAGGTGGTGGAGCAGTTAACCGGCTTGAAGCGGAAGATCGCCGAAGCCGACTGGGTCATAACCGGGGAAGGACGGAGCGATGAACAGACCGTCTTCGGCAAGCTGCCGTGGTCCGTCGCCGGGTGGGCCAATGATGCCGGCAAGCCCGCGATTCTGATCTCGGGCAGTCTCGGGACGAACGCCGAAGCGTTGTACGATCGCTTCGCCGCCTGCTTCTCCACCGTGCCTGGGCCGTCCACACTCGAGGCTTGCATGGAAGAGGCGGAACGCAATCTGGAGCAGTGCGCGAGGAATGTGATTCGCCTGCTTGCCAGAGCGCGGACGTAAATGCGGCAAACGGTATAAAACCTTTTCCCGAAAGCTTCTCGTTCCGGCAAAGACAATGGGCCTTCCCGCACGCCATCGAGGATGACTTACGGGAAAGCCCTATTTTACACGCGCTCCAATAAATGATCCGACGTTAAATAAGCCAGAGCAAAAATCATTTGGGTCGGATTATAGGACGGCTGGGACACGAATTGACCGCCTCCGACCGCATACAGTCCTTTGCATTCATGCACCTCGCCGTACGGGTTCGTGACCGAAGTGTTCGGGTCCAGTCCCATACGATGCGTCCCCACGTCATGCACGGTCACATGATAATTCGGGGTCGGCGAGTCCTCCCACCACTCCAGCATCCCCATCTCCTTAGCAATCTTCCGCTTGATCCGCATAAAATATTCCACCGCTTTCGCGTCGTAATCTGTCCACTCGTGAGTGATGCGCAAGGCCGGTTGCCCGAACGGGTCCTTCACGACCGGATCCAGATCCACATAATAGCAATTGGAGGGTAATGTGGAATGCTGCGAGTACATCCGGAACAGGCGCCGGAAGTTTTGACCCATCCAATCCTTGAAGCTTTTGCCCCATTTCGGCACATGCGGCGGCAAGCCGTGGATCGTCTCAATCGGCTGAAAATCCCCCGTCCATGTGTTTATCGGAGATCCCCAAAGCACGCCTTCTTCATTATCCGGAATCAGCTCCGACGTATAATCGTCGATAATGGAGCCGCCCTGCAGCGAGCCCATAAAGGAATTCGTAATTTCCGGCAGCACCCCGTTGAACCATCCGTAGTTATGCAAAATCAGATGCTTGCCGACATGGCCGTTTCCGTTAATTCCCGAGTTAAGCAGCAGCCTGGCGTTCTCGAGCGCATAGCAGGCCAGGATAACGACCTCCGCCTCCAAATCGACAATCCTGCTGTCGGCATCGTAATAGGAAACGCCCTTTACCCGGCCATCCGCCCGCTTGTTGATCCGAAATACCCGGCTGAACGGCCTGATCTCCAGATTGCCCGTTTCCTCTACGGCCGCTTTGATAAGATCGTGGGTCGACAGCTTGGAGCCGATATGGCAAGGGAAGCCATGGCAAAAGCCGCAATTGGTGCATGCCTTTCTTCCTTTATAATCGGTGGTCGCTATCGCGGTCGGCGTAGGGAATGGGTGATACCCCATCCGTTTCGCGGTATCGCAAAACAAATCGTCGACCGCTCCACGCTGGATCGGCGGCATCGGATAATCCCGGCTGCGGGACGCTTCGAACGGATTGCCGCCTTCCACTGTCGTATTGTTCACGTTGCCGGCTTTTCCAGCCACGCCCAGTTCCCATTCCACCCGGTCGAAATAAGGCTCCATCTGCCGGTAGTCGATAGGCCAATCCTCCAGCGTCGTATATTCCGGCAATGCCGACTCCGAGAAGCGTTCGGCGATCGTACTTTTCATCCGAAAATCGGCCTCGCGGAACCGGAATGCCGCCCCGCCCCAATTAAGCGTGCCCCCGCCCGTTCCCATCGAAGGTGGAATCTGGAACGGATTGCCTAATCCGAGCGTGTTGGAGGCCCAAGGCAGTACCTCGGCCTTGGTCTTCTCGTTCGGCCGCCACGTAATTGGATCCGACTTCATATGCGGAACGATCGCGCTGCGGCAGTAATAGCGGATTTCATCGAACTTGCCGAGAAAATCGGATTGCCGGTAAAAGGCCCCTTTCTCAATCGCGACCACTTTCTGCCCGCCGCGGGCAAGTTCCGTCGCGATGAGGCCGCCTGCCGCCCCCAAGCCGACGATAATCGCATCGATCCGTACGCTCATGAACGGCTCACTTCCTTCTCCGCTTCCTTATGCCGCTTCAGAAGATCGGTCACAGATAATATTTCGATTTGCCCGCTGTCGTAACCGAGCTGCATCTGCTCGCCCGTATACCCCCATTGCGCGCCGGGGAATCCGATCATCCGCCACCCGACGAAATCCCGATTGCCGCCGTATTTCGGATCACCGAACGTTCCCTCGATCGTATGCTCATGAATAACCTCGAAAAACACCCTCATATCGTCCGAATCTTCTCCGACCTGCATCCGCTCGATGCTGTGCAGCAGCTCATCCTGTTGCTCCGCCGCAAGCCGCACGTAGTCGGCTCCGTAATACCGGTTGGCCAAACGGTTGAAATCATGCAGCCGCTGCCGGTAATAGTTCTGGAGATGACTGAAATAACCCGCCAGCGCATGGTCGATATAAGTATAGGCCTGCGCCTCCATGGCTCCCGGGCTGTCCGGTTCACTTGGAATGAGGCGGCTGCAGATCGCTTGGACCAAGCCCATTTCCTCTTCATTAAAGAACATATTGGACATATGCGGCTTCCTCCCGGTTTACGAGCTGCGTAGCGTGAGCGCTTTGAACTGCTTTACATTTTCCGTAATCGCGACTTCCACCGGCAATCGTTCCATGCTGGAAGCGCCGTAGAAGCCGGCGATCCCGTTCGTTTTTTCCAACACGTATTTGACGTCATCGAGGTCGGCGATCGGACCGCCGTGACAGATGACGAGCACCTCGGGATTCACTTCCTTCGCCGCATCGCACATCGCTTGAACCGCATCAACCGCATCGTCCATCGACATCGTGCTTTTCGCCCCGATGTAACCCTTAAGCGTAGTGCCGACGTGCGCGACGATGATATCCGCTCCGGCTTCCGCCATCGCGCGCGCCTCCTCTTCATTGAAAACGTAGGGTGTCGTAAGCAGGTTCATTTCACTCGCCGTTCGGATCATTTCCACCTCGCGGTAGTAGCCCATCCCCGTCTCCTCCATGTTTTGGCGCAAGCGCCCTTCATAAAGCCCCACCGTAGGAAAATTCTGCACGCCCTTGAAGCCGTATTCGGTTTTCAGCTTTTGCAGAAATTGCGGCATTTGCCGGAACGGATCGGTGGCGCACACACCGGCCAGCACCGGTGCGCGCTTCACCACCGGAATGACCTCGCCCGCCATCTCCATCACGATCGCGTTGGCGTCGCCGTATGGCATCAAACCGGAGATGGAGCCGCGGCCCGCCATCCGGAAACGCCCCGAGTTATAAATGATAATAATGTCGGCTCCGCCGGCTTCCTCGCACACTGCCGAAATGCCGGTGCCCGCCCCTGCACCGATAATCGGTATTCCTCTGCTGACCTGATCTCTGAACCGGTCCATCATTTCCTTTTTACTCATTCGTTAACACCCCAGTCGGTTGGATTAATGCATGCATGCCATCGGCAGCCGCTTCGGCAAAATAAGGATCGTTAATATCCGTATCCATGGCAATCAGTCGGATGTGAGGCTTTAACGAATTCGCAAGGCTCTCAAACAATGCCCGATCCGCTTCTGGATCATAAAAAAACTCATTTTCCAGAGAAATGGATGACACCCCATGAAGCGGTACAAAAACCGTGACCGGTCCTTTTGCCTGATTCAACTTCTCGCCGACGATTCTGCCCAATTGCTCGCACTCCGGTTTGGATGTGCGCATTAAAGTCACATTCGGATTATGCTTGTAAAGGGTTCTGCCCTTAAATTCAGCCGGGATCGACTCCAATGGGCCGAAATTCACCATATCCATCGCGCCTAACGATACGACTTGGGGAATCCCCCGGTCACCTGCCGCTTCAAGCCTGTGCGTGCCGGCCGACAACAGGCCGCCGACCAACTCATCCGCGAGCTCCGTTGTCGTCAAGTCCAATACGCCGCTGAAAAAACCTTCCCTAACCAAGCCTTCCATCGCGCGGCCGCCCGACCCGTTCGCATGAAAGACAACGACCTCATAGCCCAATTGCTCCAAGCGGGCGCGGACACGCGTCACGCACGGCGTCGTCACGCCGAACATGGTAACCGCCACGAGCGGCTTGCCGCGCCCCGGGCTGTTCCGGAAGCCGTCGGCCGCCCGGGCCATGGCCGCAATCGCTGCCGCAGCGTTGGTCAGAATCCGCTCCGATATGGAATTAATGCCGGCAATGTCGACGATCGGGTACATCATCGTGATGTCGGATTGACCGACATAAGAGCTTGTGTCGCCCGAGGCGATCGTCGAAACCATAAGCTTCGGCACGCCGATCGGCAGCGAGCGCATCGCATGCGTGGCGATGGAGGAGCCGCCGGAGCCGCCCAGAGCCAGAATGCCGTGCAGCTTGCCTTCGGCGTACAGCCTGCGCACAAGCACCGAAGCTCCCTGTGACATCCGTTCAATGGCGAAGCCGCGGTCCTTTTGCTCGATCAGGGCTTGCAGCTCGATGTCGGCTGCCTCGGCTACCTGCTCTCTCGGGATATCCGCCTGCATCTGCGGACTATCCATGACGCCGACATCAACGGTAATAACGTGACATCCCTCCGCCACGATGAGATTTCTGACGTACTCGTACTCCTTGCCCTTCGTATCCAATGTCCCTATCAGAACGACCGTTACCATGCGTCTGCCTCCATAACGGATTGGAATTAACGCGCCGCCGGGCCGGCGGGAACGATGCGGCAATCCGGAAGCTTCCTCAATTCCCGCTCCGATCCGGCCGGCGAATAGACGACAAAAACGCGCATAGGCTCTTTGCCCGTATTCACGGTATAATGGTATCTGCTTTCCGGCACATAAATCGTGCAGCCGGCGGTTACGGCCGAAACGACCGGATTGCCGTCCTCGTCCTCCACCATCTGTTCCCCTTCACCGGCAAGTACATAAATGATTTCCTCCGCTCCGGGATGGTTGTGCCGGTCGTGGCCTCCGTCCGGCTGCATCTCCACAATGCCGGCACTGAAGCCGGAAGCTCCGTTCACCTCCGGCGAGCAAGTCACCTTGAAACTTCCCCATTTGAACGCCAGCGTCTCGACATCTTCCGACTTCACAAAAAAACGGCGGGTTTTCATCGCTTCAATCCCTTTCTACCCGATCGATCAGGGGCTGGAGATATTCGTAAGCCTGGCGGGCTACGAGATCGGGCTCGATGTCGCGGCGGTCGAAGCCGATTTCCATTGCCAGCCAGCCATCGTAATGGATATCCTTCAACGC
Organism: Paenibacillus darwinianus; assembly: GCF_000598065.1. Classification (GTDB taxonomy): domain Bacteria; phylum Bacillota; class Bacilli; order Paenibacillales; family Paenibacillaceae; genus Paenibacillus_I; species Paenibacillus_I darwinianus. The sequence continues at coordinate 18,246 of NZ_KK082156.1, forward strand.
TTGGATGACACCGACAAAATCGCCGCGTCCTTGGCCCGGCGCCAGACGGTCGTTATCCGAAAGGTGCAGATGGTGAAGGTCCTTGCCCATCGCGTAAATATAATCTGTCGACGGCTCTTTGCGGTAAAGGGCATGGAACGTGTCGAACATCACCTTGACGTTCGGCTTGTTCACTTCCCGCATCATCATCAGCGCATCGTCACAGCGGTCGACGATGTTGCTGTCGTGCGACGTCGGCTCGATCACCAGCGTTACGCCGTGA
>NZ_KK082156.1:18607-26189 GCF_000598065.1 Paenibacillus darwinianus
CGTTACGCCGTGATCGGCCGCCGTATCCGCAATCTCGGAGAGCGCCTCGACGCTCCAAGTCCACGCTTGCTCAAGGCTCGTTCCGAAAACCTGCCAGCCGGGAATGTACAGAATCGTTTTGCAGCCCCACTCCTCGCACAATTGCGCTATATCCTTCATATGTTCGATCGTGTGCCGCCTTTCCTCCGGAATCGGAGAAGCGACGTTATGTCCCGGCCCGCCGCTAAGCGCGGGCAGCATGCTGGATACTTCCATGCCGAAATGGTCAAGAATCTTTTTCGTTTCTATTCTTCTTTCTTTCGAAAGAGTAGGCGGATACGCATGGGGGCTTGCACAGCCAATCTCGATCCCCTGGTAGCCGATTCTGGAGAGACGCTTAATTACTTCTTCCAGCGGATAAGCCGGCAGCCACACCGGAAAACTCGCATAAGGCCAAGTGTTAAACGATAGTTTCATTGCCATGGTTAGCTCCTCCAATCGAATCGTTGAGTCAAGCCGCGCAGCTTCGATCACGAAAAATCACTTGAAAGTCGTGCCTTTGAATTGGGCGGCCGTGTCCTTCGTTACCGTAGGCGTCTGCAGCTTGACGAATTCCGGCAGCTCTTCGCCGGCGATCGCTTTGGCGGCGGCAATGATGCCCATCGGAGAAACGACCGGATAGACCGTTGTCGATTCGAATGCTCCGTTCGCCACCAAATCAAGGGCCGATTCCTGTCCGTCGATACTTACGATCTTGATTTCATTCTCGCGCCCGGCCGCACGGATCGCTTGCAGTGCGCCTTCCGACATCATGTCGGCGTGGGTAAAGACGGCGTCGATTTCGCCGCTCGGGAAGCGCTGCAGAAGATCCTCCATCACCTTCAAAGCCGTAGCCTGATCGTAGTTCGCATACTGGCTTGCGATGACTTTGATTTCCGTGCCCTCTACGGCATTGACCAAGCCTTGGTGCCGATCGATGGTAGGCGATGCCGAGGCACTGCCCTGAAGTTCGATGACATTGCCTTTGCCGCCCATCACGGCTACCAACGATCCTCCCGCATTCGTGCCCAGATCGATATCATTGCCTTTGATGGTGGTCGTCACTGGCGTGTTAACGGTGCGGTCGACCGAGATGACCTTGATGCCGGCGTCCATCGCCTTCTTCACGACAGGGGCTAGCGCATCCTTCTCGACGGCGTTAATGATCAGCGCGTCAATACCCTTGGAGATGAAATCGTCCACAACGCTCGTTTGAATGACCGGATCGTTCTGTCCGTCACCAACCAGCAGCTCGATGTTCGGGAAATACTTCTTGGCATGCTCCTCCGTTTGGGCTTTTAGTGCTACCCCGTAACCGAACGTCAACGAGGCTACCGCAAACCCTACCTTGCCTTTATAGGAAGCGGGATCCTTCTCCAAAGTCAATGCCTGCAAGCACTCTCCCTCGCAATAAGGTCCATAATCAATTTCGATCGGCGCCGTACGGGGTGTTCCGTTACCGGACGCTCCCCCGTTCGCCGCGCCATTGCTCGAAGCCGTGTTGCCGGACGAGGCGTTGCCGTTTGCGGGCTTGTTCGCCGCATTGTTTCCGCAGGCGGCCAAAAATACGAATATTACAATCAGCGAAACAGAAACCGTCATTTTCAAACGATTTACCTTTTTCATGCTTATACCCTCCAAATTTCATTTTTCAGAAATAAAATAGTACAAACGTGTGCGTTTTACTCCTGCTTCATACCACCCCCCTTTCCGTACCGCATCTTTTTACAGACTCGACCACTGCTGCTTCATTCTGTCCTTTAAATCCGGGGTCGTGAATAAGACCGCGATAATGATGATGAGCCCTTTGGCAATCTGCTGATTAAATGGAGAAACCCCCAGCAGATTCAGTAGATTGGCGACCATGGCCAGCAGGCAAACGCCGGCGACCGTACCTGCCACACTTCCCCGTCCGCCCATCAGACTCGTGCCGCCTATGACGACGGCTGCGATGCTGTCGAGCATAATAAAGCCGCCGGCGGTCGGATGGCCGACAAACAATCTCGATGTCGTAATAATGCCCGCAATGGCAGCGCATAGTCCGCTGATGACATAAACCAAAATCAGAATACGCGTCGTTTTGACACCTGAGAGGCGGGCGGCCTCCAGACTTCCGCCGATGCCGTAAATAAATCGGCCGAAGGGCAAATATTTCAGGATGACACCGGCAACCGCAGCGCTGGCGGCGAAAATCCAGACCGGGCCGGGTATACCCAGTAAAGAGCCGTTGCCGAGAAAAGCGAGCAGCTTGCTGTCCAGCGAAAACGATTGCGGCGTTCCGTTCGAAAGAAGCAAAGCCAGGCCCGTGCCGACCGCCATTACGGCCAGTGTCATAATGAACGGCTGTATGCCGAAAAACGTACTTCCTGCGCCGTTGATAAGACCCATCACGATGCCGATGAGTAATACGGCCAGAATCGCAATTCCAATCGGGACGCCGTTCTGGATCAGCATGGCGAACGACACCCCTACTACGGTTAGAATCGAGCCTACCGAAAGATCGATCCCGCCCGTCAGAACGACGAACGTCATGCCGATTGCAACAACGCCTGTAATGGAAGCCTGTCGCGCCACGTTAACGATGTTCTGAAGGTTGAAAAACTCCGGTACCCAAATGACCGTGAAGATGAACAGTAACGCGAACAGAATGGCCGGCACTTTGTAGTGGACGAGAAATTGCGGAGCAAGACGGCCCACTCCGGCCAGGACGGGCTTTGCAAGCACCGTGTCGTTATTCGCTTCGCTTTTCATTGGAAGACCCTCCTACCGCATATTTCATGATCAGCTCTTCCGTAGCGGTCTCACGATCCAACTCGCCCGTAATTCTCCCTTTGCTCATAACGAGAATCCGGTGGCTGTTTTCTAAAATTTCCGTCAATTCCGACGAGATGAGAATAATGCCCATGCCCTGCTTGCACAAATCACGCACGACGCTATAGATTTGAGCCTTGCTGCCGACATCGATGCCCCTTGTCGGTTCGTCCAGCAGCAGAATATCGACGCCTGTTTCAAGCCACTTCGCAAGTACCACCTTCTGCTGATTTCCGCCGGACAGGCTGCCGACCGGCACACCCAAGTGTGCCAGCTTGATCTGGAGCGAATCGACGAAGCCGCTTGCCGTATTTTGTTCCTCCCGAGGATATATCCATTTGATTTTTTTACTGGCCATAAACATATTGTGGGAGGCTGATAGATTTTTAAATAGCCCTTGGTTGCCGCGATCCTCCGGAACCAATCCGATGCCTTTGCGGACCGCCTCGCCGGGAGAACCGATGTCCACTCGACTGCCCCGGATATAGAAGACTCCGCTATCGACCGGGTCGGCTCCGAATATCGCCCGCACCAGCTCAGTTCGGCCAGATCCGCGCAGTCCCGCGATCCCAAGCACTTCTCCTGCATGCAGAGAGAAATGAATTTCCGTGAGCACGCCTTTCCTCGACAGGTTCTCGACCCGGAGCAGCTTCGGCGCCGCATCGGTTCGAATTTTATCCCGCGGAGCGGCCGTGATCTGGCGCCCGACCATTTTCCCGACCAAATCATCAGGAGTCGTATCGCCGATGCTGCCGTCGTCCACCTGGTGCCCGTCCTTCAAAACGAGGTACCGATCCGCCAGACCGAAAATTTCATCCAGCCGGTGGGAAATGAAGATGACTGCAACCCCGCGATCTCTCAGCCTTCTTACGATTTGCAGCAAACGCCCGACGTCGTCGCCTCCAAGGACCGCAGTCGGTTCGTCCAAAATCATGACCCTCGCCTTCCGGTGCAGCGCCTTGGCGATTTCCAGCATTTGTTTCTCCGCGATGCTGAGCCGGCTCACCGGTTGATCCACCTTCAAATACACGCCGAAATCCTCCAGAAAACGTTTCGCTTCACTGTTCATTTTTTTCCAGTTGATCATGCCTTTCACCTGGCGATGCCTGCTGAAGAACAGGTTTTCGGCGACCGACAGGTGTGCGAACAGGTTAAGCTCCTGGTACACCGTCACGATCTCGCTTTGCTCCGCATCGTGCGGCGTTTGAAACAAGACTTTATCCCCTTCGATCAAAATATCCCCCGTGTCCGCCGTAATGGCCCCGGATAAAATTTTGATCAGCGTCGACTTGCCCGCTCCGTTCTCCCCGACAAGCGCAAGCACCTCTCCCGGATTGACCGTCAGGTTAATGCCGTTCAATACCTTGATGCCGTTATAGCTCTTGGCGATATCGCGCATTTCCAGCAGCGGGGCGCTCCGTGCGGCGGCATGTACAGCTTCCCCCATGTCAGACGATCACCTCTCTCCGGCAATATTTTGTACAGACGCGATGCGCTTGATGACGTCATGTCCATAAATTATTTCTTCGGCGGCCAGCATCCCTGCCCCGATCAAGCCGGCACTCTCCCCAAGAGAAAGATGCTGGATCGCCAGACTTCGCGTCGCGAGCGGCAGCGAATGCTGGTAAATCGATTGGCGGATAGAGGCCAACAGCACATCGCCCACCCCCGAAACGGCGCCGCCGATATAGACAAGCGATGGATTAAAGAAATTAACAAGACCGGCCAGTACGTCGCCGATTACATTCCCGCACTCCCGCATCAGTTCTACCGCCACGGGGTCCGATTCGACGACAGCTTTGCGGACATCGGCTAACGTCAGTTTGTTTTTTTCCTCCAGCAGCCGCCGCAGAAACTCACTTTGGCCGCTTTGGGCCAAGTGCTCCGCCCGGGCCGCGATTGCCCGGCCGCCCGCATCCGCTTCCAGACAGCCACGATTGCCGCAGTAGCATAGCTTGTCGTGTCCGATGTTGATGTGACCGATGCCGCCGGCGTATTCGGTTGAGCCCCGGTACAACCGGCCGTTGCAAATAATGCTGGCACCGATGCCGTTGCCGATTTTCACATAGATGATATTGGCGTGTTCCGAATCGGCGTTGACCGCTTGCTCCGCCAAGGCCATCGTGTGCACGTTGTTGTCCACGAAGCATGGACAATCGAAGTGCCGGCTCCAGAATTGATTGACCTCATAGTTTTCCCATCCCGGCATGATGGCGAGCGAGGTGGTTATCCCTGCACTGTACCTGACCGGGCCTGGCACGCCCATTCCGATGCCCTTGATCTGATGACTAGTGACTCCGAGCTGTTCCATGAGTTTGTAGACAATCGCTTTGATTTTCTCGAGTACTGCCGAGGGACCTAAGCTGACATCGATATCTTTCGAGGATTCTGAGGTGAGAATGCGGCTGTTTAAATCTACGATCCCCACTCTTACATGCGTGGATTCCAAGTCTATAGCGACAATAAAGCCCAATTCAGCATTGAAGGTCAGAAGGATCGGCTTGCGGCCCCCTGTCGAAGGCCCTCTTTCCGTTTCCACGACCAGTTCGCTGCGCAGCAGGAACTCCGTGTGCTCATTGACCGTGGCCAGGCTGAAGCTCGTCATTTTAACCAAATCGGCCTTTGATAGCGGCTTCCGGCTGCGCCTGATGACCTTCAGGATGGCGGTCGCTATCGGAGACATTTCCACAAAATAATCACTCCCCGCTACTGATGTAAGCGCTATCTTTATTACTTGTTTTTTATCATAAAATCAAAACTTTTCACAATCAATATAAAAAAGTAGGTGATTATTTTATAGAACTTGCTTGCAGGTACGAATAAGTTCCGGCCCGCGTAAGAAAAACGCCTGACGGCGTCCTTTAAGTTCGCACAACTGAGTTCATACCTGCAAAATCGCTGGGTATAGGCAATACCCTACATCCTGATGCGCGTCCGGATGGAGCAGGCGGCCAAGCTTATGGCGTTCGGAGTGATTATTGTTGCAGGACGCCGAAAAAGCATGCCGAAAAAAAAGCATTGACTCTATAGTCAAACCGTACTATAATTCAGAAATGATAATGATTATCATTAGCGTTGCCATTTCACTAGCAAGGAGTGATACCGTTCATGCTCAAGCGCCTATTAGGCATGATTGGCGCCTTAACCATTTTGTTCGCCTCGCCCTTATCCGTTTTTGCCGATGCCCGAGCGGATATGTCCACGGCCGACGCATTCGTCCGGCAAGCCATTCAGAAAGCGCAGCAAAATGATATCCAGGGAGCCAAAGCCGCGTTCGAACAGTACAAGTCCCAGTGGTTGAATAAGGAGGATGGCGTCAAGGAAGCTTCCAGGCAGGCGTATAAGGATATTGAAAATGCAATGGGCATGATTCAATATTCGCTGGCCCAAGACCCCGTTCAACCAGAGAAGGTGACTCAAGCTTTTCGGGATTTAAGTCTTGTTCTGCAAAAGTTCATTACCGGCGGCTATCCGATAGAAAGTGCAGCACCGGCATCCGGCAACAAACCGACACTTTCAGCTTTCATTGATTCGATTCGCGCAGCCAAGCAGATGCTGACGCAAAATGACACCGCAGGCGCAAAATCGGCCATCGACCAGATTCAATCGAGCTGGCTGGATGTAGAGGCAGTTGTTGTGGCTCAGTCAAGCCAAGTATATGCCGCGATGGAACAAGACATGGTCACCGCCAAGGCGTTGCTGATCCAGAATCCGCAGGATTCTTCCGCGGCTTTGCAAGTGCTGGACCGAATGATCACAAATTTGACGCCGCTGGCGAAGAAAACCTCGTACACTTTTCTTGATGCCGCAATGATCTTGCTTCGCGAAGGACTGGAAGCGCTGTTGGTCGTGGCAGCGCTGCTCACTTTCTTGCAAAGATCCGGCAATAAAGAGAAACAGAAATGGATTTGGAGCGGGGTTGGCGCCGGACTCGGACTCAGCATGCTGCTGGCCATTATTGTCCAATTGCTGTTTTCCAGCGGCACTTTCGGCAACAACAATGCTCTTATTGGCGGATGGACCGCATTATTCGCAGCCGCCATGCTTCTCTATGTCAGTCATTGGCTTCACAGCAATTCCAGTATCGACAGATGGCAAAAATACATCAAAAATAAAACGACTCAGGCTCTGGCCAAAGGCAGTTTAATTTCTTTAGCGTTTTTGTCCTTCTTGGCGGTGTTTCGCGAGGGTACGGAGACAGTTCTGTTTTATATAGGGATGGCGCCTTCTATCGGGCTTACGGGCTTGCTGCTCGGATTTGGTATAGGCAGCGCAATCCTGCTTGTCATCGGCGGACTAATAATCTTTGTCGGGTTGAAAATTCCCGTTCGCCCGTTCTTTCTCGTATCCAGTGTCTTGGTGTTCTATTTATGCTTCAAATTTGTGGGAGTAGGGCTTAATCAGCTTCAATCTGCCGGCTTGCTTCCCGCTACTACCGCTCCATACTTGATATCGTCTGATACTTTTGGAATTTTCCCGACTTGGGAGACGACGATACCCGAATTGCTATTATTGGCCGTAGCAGGTATCGCGATTGGTTGGAAGAGGGTTCGCGATCAGCGAATACGCCAACAAGCGGCTATCTAGCGATGATTGACCCAAAGAAATGACTTACATCCAACAGGGGGAATTGAAGTTGAAAAAATGGGTTATGGTTATATTATGCAGCCTTGGCGCTGTGCTAGTTCTGAGCGCGTGCGGCTCCCAAACCGCCAAAACGGAAACAGCCGCATCCGGCACCGAGCAGAGAGAA
>NZ_KK082157.1:0-4579 GCF_000598065.1 Paenibacillus darwinianus
GGCGGCTCGTCTGACGAATAAGCTCTACACATAAAGACGGAACCGGGACAATCCGACCGGCCCATCATCGGCCTGGAACGGATTGGTCCCGGTTTTTTCTTCATAGAACAGACCGGAGGGATACGGATGGAAATGCGGGGCCTTATGGGGGGCTTCTACAAAATTTCGGAATGGATTATGAGGCTTTCGGTGACCAACGTGTTATGGGTCGTCTGCTCGCTGCCGTTCCTGTATTTGCTGATTGTTCCGTTACTCGTCTATAACAAGGCCGAAGAGCTCGATCAACTGCTGGTAAGCCTGACAATCGCAGGCGCGGCGGCTCCGTTCTTTTTCTTCCCAGCAACGTCCGCGATGTTTACGACGGTGCGCAAATGGGTGATGGGGGAAGTCGACGCCCCATTGTTGAAAACGTTTTTCCGCGGTTATAAGGAAAATTATGTTAAAAGTATGCTGGGCGGCTTGCTGTACACGCTGATATTCATCATTATTATCGTCGATTACCGCGTTTACCTGTCAGGGATCGAGGGTTTGCAGCTTTTATCCTACATTTTTTTGGGCCTCGGGTTGCTGCTCGCCGTCTCGCTATTTAATTTCTTCTCGCTGATCGTTCACTATCATAAGTCGACGTTACAGCTCGTGAAGGATGCGATCCTGATCACGATCGGCCGGCCGTTTCGCTCGCTGTCTACGGTGCTTGTCTCGGTGGCGATTCTGTTCATCAGCACGCGTTTCACGTTCCTGTTTCCGTTTTTCACCGGCAGTCTGATCGCATACATGGCGTTCTTCAATTTCTATCAGGTGTACCTAAAGATGAAGGAAATGATGGAGCGTCAGGAACAGGAGCAGCTGGAGCAGCTGGAGCAGCAGGAACGGGAGATGGCGGAGCAAGAACCGAAGCAATAATGTCGAGCGGTGAGGGGCTGGCAACTATTTTCAGCTGTTTTTGGCCTCCGCGAGGTTTACTTTTGCTCGGCGAAACCCTATAATACATTATACATCCTGCGATGTTCGTTACGGCTTATACGTTGTTTTGAACCAATGGCTGTTTCTAGGGAGACCCATATTGAAGCGCGGCTGTCATGCCCTCGAAAGGGGACTTCAAAAACGCTTCTGCGATCACCCACCTGCGAGAGCGGGTTCAGAAACAAGATAGCCGGACGGCATAGGCGGGTTTCTTTTCGATTTTGATCGCTTCTCACCTGATCCCCCTGCGGGGCGCGATGGATGAGGAGTTTTTTTGTGCGATTCAGTACGGTCGCTCATCCTGTGAGAGGTTACGATAAAGGTTTTCTCATATTTGGTTTCATGGTATCATATAGGTTAGCAGAAAGAGATGCCTGAGGGGGAGATCGCTTGTTGAAGCGCACGCTGGTCGGATTGATCCGCAGCCACGAGCAGACGGGGGACAAGGCTAAAGATTCGCTGTTGAAATCACATTACTACAAAATGTCCAAAGACAAGGCATGGGAGGAAGTCGTCTCCACTCTCAAAAAGATGCAGGGCTACAAGGTGCTTCACGAGGTAGAATCTGTCGGTGAAATCGTCCTTGAGAGGCGTACCGTGTCGGGACGCACGATGGACATTACCGTATCGATCATCAACATCAACCCGGTATTGACGGCAGTCGACATTTATTCCGCATCCAGAGGCTCCTTCGGCGATCTCGGCTCCAATTACCGTGTCATACTCGACATTTACCGCATGCTTGACAAGAAGCTGGCCGCCTACAAAGCGGAACGGCAGTAAGCGGCGACCAAAAAGCGAGCCAGGGTAATCACCCGGCTCGCTTTTTTTTGCGCGATAGAATAGCAGGTAAGAATTGTTAGACGAGAGACTTCGCGGCTTCGATCGCTTTCTCGTAATTCGGATGCTCGGTCATTTCGTTCAGGTACTCGACGTATTGAATCGTATCATTCGCATCGATTACGAAAATCGCGCGGAAGTCGAGACGAAGTTCTTTGATCAGGGTGCCGTATGCTTCGCCGAAGCTGTTGTCCTTGTAATCGGACAGCATAACGACCTTGTCGACGCCTGCCGCGCCGCACCAGCGGGCTTGAGCCATCGGAAGATCCACGCTAACCGTAAGGATTGCGACATTGTCGCCTAGTGCGGCAGCCGTTTCGTTGAAACGGCGGGTCTGCGCGTCGCATACTCCGGTATCGATCGACGGCACGACGCTGATCAGCTTCACTTTGCCGGCGAAGTCGGCCAGCGTGACGCTGTCCACAAGGGATTTGTTAAGACGGAAGTCGGGCGCCTTGTCGCCTTTCTTCAGTTCGGGTCCGAGCAACGTAAGCGGACTGCCTTTCAGCGTTGCCACACCTGTGCGTTCTTGTGCCATGAATTGTTTCCTCCTCTATTTGAGTGCTGTTCCGTCCTTTATTATAATGGGTGGAGAAGACCGTTGTCCAATCGCCCGGCAGCGGCGGAGAAACCGGAACCGCAGGCGCAATATAACGTACCTAATAACGGGAGGAATGAACGATGATTTTCTTGCGCTACGAAAGCTTCCGAAGCTATGTGCGTTTATATCCGGTAACAGCCGTGATCCTGGCGGTCAATCTGCTCGTCTTTATTGCGGATTGGCTGCTTCCCGGGCAGCCGCTTACGATTCGGGGCATGTTCTCACAGCAACCGCTTGTGGACCGTTATGGGCTCGCCGAGCCTTGGCGATATGTGACATCAATCACGCTGCATGCGGGCTGGCAGCATTTGCTGTTCAACAGCTTCTCGATTCTTGTGTTCGCGCCTCCGCTGGAACGCGTGCTCGGTCATGTGCGATATCTGCTATTTTATCTTCTGGCAGGTATTCTCGGCAATGCGGTGAGCGCAGTTGTGTATGCGGGCTCCGTTCATTTATCCGTCGGGGCTTCGGGCGCCATTTACGGCGTGTTCGGAGCGTATCTGTTTCTGGCGGTATTCCGCAAATATGCGATGGACGAGGCATCTCGCAAAACGATCTATATGATCCTTATTTTTGGTTTGATTTATTCAATATTGTCGCCTAATATTAATATTTGGGCTCATATCGGCGGCGGTATTTCCGGCTTTGCCATGATGGGCATGTTCGTCCGCGCAAGAAAGCGGAGTTAGGGGAAGTTATGGAACTGAGGCAGTTGTATTATTTTGTGAAGGTGGCGAACCGGGAGCACGTCACACGCGCGGCAGAGGAGCTGCATGTGGCGCAATCGGCGGTCAGCAGGCAGATTCACCAGCTCGAAGAAGAGCTTGGCGTGAAGCTCTTTGTGCAGAAGGGGAGGAATCTCCAGCTTACGCCCGTCGGACAGCTGTTTCGTAAACGGGCCGAGACGATCATTGGCGATCTGGAGCGCGCCGTAGTGGAGATTCATGAATTTATGGACCCGGAGCACGGCGAGATTCGGCTGGGCTTCCCGCATAGTCTAGGCATCCATTTGATACCAAAGGTTGTCGCGATGTTCCGGCGCGCGCATCCCAATGTCAGGTTTCGGTTCAAGCAGGGGATGTACCCGTCGCTTATTAAGGATGTCATCAAGGGCGAGGTCGATCTCGCTTTCATATCGCCGCTTCCGGAAAAGGTGGAGCATATATGCGGAGACGTCGTGCTGACCGAGAAGCTGTTTGCGATTTTGCCGCCGGGCCACCCGCTTTCGGACGAAACGTCGATTGAGCTGTCGCAGTTGAAGGATGAGAGCTTCGTGTTGTTCCGTGACGGTTACTCGCTGCGTCCTATCGTTTGGGATGCCTGTTTGAAGGCGGGGTTTACACCGCAAATTGCTTTCGAGGGCGAGGAGACGGACACGATTCGCGGCCTGGTCGCGGCCGGTATGGGGGTTAGCTTGTTGCCGGAAATGGCGTTGTTCCAGATCGGACCGTTCCAGCCGGCCAAGGTCGAGATCAGCAGCCCCGAGGTGTCCCGCACGATCGGGCTTATCCATCGCTCGAACGAGAAGCTCCCGCTTGTCGCCAAAGTGTTTCATCAGTATTTGCTCGATTATTTCTCCGATTCGTTATCGGGGAGCAAGTAACGCGTTACGCCAGCAAAAAAGAGTCGCCTTCCTTTTCGAAGGCGACTCTTTTTGATACGGTACGTTACTCCCTGTTGGAGGTGAAGATCATAATGTACTTAATCAGCTCCAAGAGCGAGATCAGCGCAGCCGCAACGTAAGTCAATGCGGCTGCGTTCAACACTTTAGCGACGCCCCGTTCTTCCTCGTTCGTGATGAACCCTTCGGCCACCATCAAGTCTCTAGCCCGGTTGCTGGCGTTGAATTCAACCGGCAGGGTGACGAGCTGGAAAGCGACGGCCGCCGAGAAAAAGATGATGCCGAGGCCGATCAGGTTAAATGCGCTGAACAGGAAGCCGGCGATCAGAAGGAACGGCGCGATACCGGATGCGAAACGCACGACCGGGAACATTTTGTGCCGAAGCACGAGCATCGGATAAGATACGCTGTGTTGAATCGCGTGCCCCACCTCGTGGCAAGCGACCGATACGGCAGAGATCGAATTCTCGTAATACACCGGCTCCGAGAGGCGGACAACCCGGTGAATCGGGTCGTAGTGGTCCGTCAAGCGGCCGGGAACCGGCTCGATCGGC
>NZ_KK082157.1:4679-18065 GCF_000598065.1 Paenibacillus darwinianus
GAACCGGCTCGATCGGCACATCGTGCAAGCCGTTGTTGTCAAGCATGCGCCGTGCCGCCTGGTAACCGGTAAGTCCGTAAGCGGTCGGAACCTCCGCCCAGCGATTGAATGTACCTTTGACGCGGAACTGGGCCCAGATCGAGATGGCGAACGCAACGAGAATGAGCCAATCCATCGGGTGAAACAATATCATGTGAATTCCCCTCCGTTGTTATGAACTCACCGCTACATAAGAGGCCCTTTATTAATAAGAATCATGAGCGCTTCGATGCACGCAGCCGTCTGGGGCATCAGGCGTTTATACACGTTTTTCGCCTGCTGCGGCTTCAGTCGGCCGATGACCGGCTCAAGCTCCTTAACATCCCGCTCCAGCTGCGACAGGTGTAGCTGCAGGTCCGTGAGCTTGCGGTGGATGTGCTCTTCGGGCGACACCTTACTCCATTGATCGAGTACGGTTTTAATCTCATCGAGCGTGAGCTTTTCGTTTTTCATTTGTTCAATACGTTCCAGCCGGTCCAAGGTTTCAGAACCGTAGAGCCGGTAATTTTTGGCCGACCGTTTAACCGGCTGGATCAGTCCGATCGTCGTGTAGAAATCGATCGTCCGCGGGCTGACGTTGGCTTTCTTCGCCAATTCCCCGATCCGGTACAGCTTTACTTTATCCCCAATATCCTCACCCGCTTTCCGTACTTTATACTCTTACCGTTATAATACCGAATTTAGAACCGTACAGTCAAACGTAACGGTTTTGTGTCAGGCGGGGGAACGTCATATAAACCTACATTGAATCTATCCCTTGATGAGAGAGGTGATTGTGGATGAAGTAGAGAAAATGCGAAGAATCAACCACCTATTTGATGAAAAACGTTTCAAATCGGATCAAAAACTTAACATTAAAGGGTGAAAATCAAACGAATGTTAGAATTTAACCCGTATTGTTACAAAAAATCGTAAAAACCATATTGTCAAATGATGTGGTTCTGTCTATAATGACATTAAGTATTTCACTTAAGGTTAGATAACATTACATTTAGGGAGTGGTCGTTGTGGTCAAGAAAGTTTTGCTAACATTAGGAGCGTTGTCGTTGATTTTCCCGGCAATGGCTTTCGCGGGTGCGCCGTCCGCGGGAATGCTCAATATGGGGCTGAATACGCTCTGGATCCTGCTCGCCGGAGTTCTCGTGCTTTTGATGCAAGGGGGCTTCATCCTGCTGGAGACCGGCTCGACCCGAATGAAGAACGCGGGCCACGTCGCAGGCAAAACGATTTTTACGATGGGCTTGGCTTCGCTGATTTACTGGGCGGTAGGCTACGGCGTCGCGTTCGGTCCGAACGGCAACGATTTTTTCGGTCTCGGAAATTTCTTTTTCAATCCGCCGATTGCGGCCGGTGAGACCGACGGATATGCGACGACGGCATTTTTCATTTTTCAGTTGATGTTCGTGACGATCTCGTTGTCGATCGCGTGGGGCGGCTTCGCGGAACGTGCAAAGCTTTCATCTTATTTAATTTTTACGATTTTTTTTGCCTCGGTTATTTATCCGGTAGTCGCGCGCTGGATCTGGGGCGGCGGCTGGCTCGCTCAAGACGGCGCACAGGATTACGCGGGCTCCACGGTCGTACATCTGACCGGCGCGCTCGTCGCATTCGCGGCGACGGTATTGCTGAAACCGCGGATCGGCAAATATAATAAAGATGGCTCGGCCAATGAAATTCTCGGCCATAACCAGGTGTTCACCGCACTTTCGGTTCTGCTGTTATGGGTCGGCTGGTTCGGCTTCAACGCGGGCAGCGCGCTGAGCGTCGGTGATGGATTCTTCGCTTATGTCGCGTTCAATACGCAGCTTGGAGCGGCGGCGGGCGCCGTGTCGGCTCTGTTGATCTCGTGGGCGGTGATGGGCAAAACCGATATTACAACGATGCTTAACGGGGCGCTCGCCGGTTTGGTCGCCATTACTGCATCCTCGGCTTTCGTGGAGCCATGGGCAGCGGTCGTCATCGGTTTCCTTGCCGGCATTCTTGTTTTTTACAGCGTGAAGTTTTTCGAGAAAATGAAAGTGGACGATCCGATTTACGCTCTTTCGGTACACGGCGCGGCCGGTGTTTGGGGAACGCTGGCTAACGGCTTCTTTGCAACGGAAGAGCTTGCTGCGAAAGTGGGCGTCGGTCAAGGCGGCTTGTTCGATACAGGCAGCTGGTACCAATTGTGGGTGCAGTTCGAGTCCGTTGTTGTAGTCGGCGCATTCGTGCTGGCCGCTTCGTTCCTCATTCTGGGGGTTATGAAAATGATCATGGGCTTCCGCGTCACGGAAGAGCAAGAGATCATCGGTCTGGACTTGAGCGAGCACGGCAATTACGGTTACCCGGAGCAAATGAAAAAAGCGCAACAAAAATTGAACGCTTGATACCGTGATTCGCGGTGCGGCGTCAAACCGACCGAGGGGAGAGAGCGCCGAATGAACGATCCGGTGATGGCGCAGCTGTACGGACTTGTCGGCACAGCCGGGAATGCCGAAGCGCTGCGCAGCTTGCGGGATCAGATTCAACAGCGAATGCAGTCGCTGCTCCCTTCGGCATCCGTCGAACAATTCAATAACGATCTGAACGGGATGCATGATGCGCTGATTGCGCGCGGCATTTACGTGGCAGAGCAAGAGATGGCACGGATGGGGATGGGTTCTCCCCCCGTGCCATATGCTTATTTGTTGTTCGGCAGCGGAGGCCGGAGGGAGCAAACATTGGCCAGCGACCAGGACAGCGGCATGCTGTATGACAATCCTCCCGCATCGATGGACGGGGGGGCGGTGAAGCAATATTTTTATTCATTCTCACAGGTTATCGTCAAAACGCTGCAGCAAATCGGTTACCCGCCATGCGAGGGCAACGTCATCAGCTCCAATCCCGACTGGTGCGATTCGCTGCAAGGCTGGATGGATAAGCTCGACCGATGGTTTGAAATAGCGCATTGGGAGGTCGTCCGCTATCTGCTCATTATTGCGGACGGGCGAATGGTTTGCGGGGACCGCTCCTTGGCAGATCGGCTGAAGGAGCACTATTTTCGCGATACGTTGGATCATCCGGTTATTGTGCGCAGAATGCTGGAGAACACGCTTCGTTATAAAGTGCTGATCGGCGTTTTCGGCCAGCTGATCACCGAGCGGTACGGCCCCCAATCAGGCAGTCTGGACATCAAATACGGGGCTTATATCCCGCTTATCAATTCCATTCGGCTGATGGCGATTCAGGGGGGGATCCGGGCCACGTCCACATTGGAACGCATACGGGCGCTGCGCGATGCCGGCAAGCTGTCGGAACAGGATTCGGCGGAGTACGCCTCGGCATTCCGGCTGTTTCTGCGGCTGCGGCTATACACAAGCGAAGCGACGGATGAAGGAACATACGGGAGCAGTGGCAAGCTGGCCGGAAGCCGGCTGACCAAGCAGTTGGCGTGTGAGCTCAAGCGCGGTCTTCGAACCGGGAAAAAGCTGCAGCGCCGCGTGTACAGACAGACGCTCGGCAAGCTCAAGTAAGGCGGAGGGGAGTAAGATGAAAGAACAGAAGGGCGTCGGACGTGCCTGGCATTTGTACAAAATGGGTGGCATCACGCCCGCGATCGCTTCGATGCTGGGTCAGCAGAACGCGCAGCAGATGGCTTTTATCCGCTCGATGTCAAGGGAGCAGCGCAAGCAATCGGCCCTGGAGCAGCCGCTTAGCGAGATGGAAACGGTCGTCTTCGATTTGGAGACGACCGGGTTTTATCCCTATAACGGCGATGAGATTATTTCGGTAGGCGGCGTCGCGATGAAAGGTGAGCAGATCCAGCCGTCCCGGCAGTTTTACAGCCTCGTCAATCCGAAACGGAAGGTGCCGCGTCATATTACCGAGCTGACGGGCATCACGAACGCTATGGCTGAATCGGCGCCCGATCTGATGCAAGTGCTGCACGATTTCATGGAATTCGCCGGCAAGCAGCGGGTGCTGATCGCGCATGGCTCGGGGCATGACAAGCAATTTTTGAATGCGGCGTTATGGCGGACCTCGAAGGTGAATTTGACCCATCGGGTGCTGGACACGATGATGGTCGCCAAGTGGCTCGAGCCCAAAAGAAGCGGCTACGGACTTGATGAGCTGCTGGAAAGCTATGGTGTCGAGGTGACGCACCGGCACCACGCGCTAGAGGATTCGATAATGACGGCAAAGCTGTGGCAACGTTTTTTGGCGATGATTCATTCGCGCAATATTATCACGTTAGGTGATTTGTACGCTTACTTGAGTAAACACTAATGCGCCGGATGCGTCTTGGCGCGGCAGGTATGCCTTCACTTGCGCACGGTCCCGTACCGAAAAGGACACGATCCAGTAGGCTGCGCCGGGAAGTCCGGGCCAGCCGGCAGCATCGCTCCCGGAAGGGAGCGGCGAGCCGTTCGGATGCGAATGATAGAAACCGGCAATCATTTGCCGGTTGTTTGTTATGCGGTAGAAGGTTTCGATCCAGGACTCGGCCTCGAAGGCGAATCGCGCTTCGGGACGATCGGATGCGTTCGGAACCGGATGCACCCCGTCCGTTGGTCCTATCGACTCGTGATGCGGGGCCCGGGGCGCCGACAGCACGCCGCACGCTTCATGCGGCCACGCGGCGCGGCAAACGCGCACCAATTGTGCATAGGCGTAGGATGTTATGAATACTCGGGATTCCACCTGTCAACCCTCACCTCGTTCCTAGAGCTGTCCATCCGGCAGCCGCTTTCGCGTCACTCCGTAGTATAGCGTATAAAAACGGCGCTGTCAGGCTGCTCCGCCCACCTCCGTCGGCGGCTTCACCAGAAAGAAGATGAAGGCCAGCGCAATGGCCGACAGGACGGACACGGTTGCAAACAGCATCGTTCGCGAGATGCCCTCCAGCCAGCCGAATATGGGCGGACCGAATGCGACGCCGAGAAAGCGGAGGCTGCTGTAGAGCGAGGTGATCATGCCGCGATGCGCCTTATCCACCGCGCCTGTGATTAGCGTGTTCAGGCAGGGGAGAAGAAATCCGGTCCCGACGCTGCTCAGCGTCAGCAGCGCGATCAGCAGAATCAGATTGCGTTCCCCCCAGATGGCAACGGTCAGCGAGACGGCCATCATCAACAGGCCGACATTCATGAGGACGCGCATCAGCTTGCCGTTGTTCTTGATGATCCGGCCCGTCGTAAAGGCGGTCACGACGAGGCCCAGCAACGGTATCGCCAATACGCCGCCTTTGACGACGCCGTCGATCGAATAGGGCGGCTTCTCCAGCATATCCGACAGAAAAAACAACACGCCGAACAAGGTAAACAAAGCGAGCGAGCCGGCGATGAAAGCCGGAATCAGCCATCGGCCTTTCTTGCGGAACACGTCCGCGACGTTCGAAGCGTACTCGCGCAGCGACGGAGCCTCCTTTTTGCCTGCAGGCTCCTTGATCAGAAATATCATGGCGATCAGAGACAACGCGCAGAAAACGGGAAAGGCGAAAAACGGGGCATACCAGACGATCAAGGCGAACAACGACCCGAGAATCGGGCTGATTACTTTACCCGTCCCGTTCGAGGCCTCGATCATCCCCAGCGCTTCGCTTTCGGTGCCGCCTTTATACATGTCGCCGACCAAGGCCATGGCGATAGGCGCCGTACCCGCCGCGCCGAGACCTTGTATGGCCCTGGCGACAATCAGCACCGGATAGGATTGCCACAAAGCGCCGAAGCCGGCCAGCACGCCGGCCGCGCCGTATACAGCCAGCGAAGGCAGGATGATCGCTTTGCGGGAGAAGCGGTCCGATAAATACCCCGCCAACGGTATAAATACGCCGGCGGTTACGGAAAATAATGTAATGACAAGACTGGCCTGAAAGGAGCTGACACCCATTTTCTTCTCCAATTCGGGTAAAATCGGCACAAGCATCGAGTTGCCCAGTACGAGTACAAGCGGTACGGTCGCAAGCGCAAGATACTCGATCCACTTCGATTTCCTGCTTCCGCCGGGCTTCTTTTCTTTCGGTGAATCCGACGCACGAAAACGGCCATTGCTGCTTGACGCGCCGCCGTAGCTCCATCCGGCTTTCGCTTTTTGCATGGGTACCGACCTCCGCTTCTCGGTGATAAAGGAAACGCCATCGTTTAATGTACCCTCCTGCTTGAACCGCCATTCCGCCCCGTGATAAGATGGCTCTAGACATACGGTAAACGCAAAGGGCAAGAAGGAAGGAGGATTTGCACATGAACAGACGAAGGTCGATGCTGATCGTGATCGCGATGCTGGCGATTTTCGCTTTTTACCAGAATGCTGACAAAGACCGGAGCGAAGCTGCGCCGACAGGCGACGCCAAGCCGAAAAAAGGTTATGCGGCTCCTTCTTTCGAGCTGCCCGATTTGGCCGATCGGCCGGTGCGCGTCGGTGGGCCGGCGGACAAGGTGGTGCTCATCAATTTCTGGGCGTCCTGGTGCGGGCCTTGCATTCTTGAAGCGCCTGATTTGCAAAAGCTGTACGAGCGGTATAAGGATACGATGACCCTGATCGGCGTCAACGCGACCAAATATGACCGCGAAAGGGAGGCCCGTCAGTTCGTGGATGATTTTGGTCTCACCTTTCCAATCCTGATGGACAGGAAAGGGGCGGTGACCGATCTGTACAATGTTGCTCAATTTCCGACGACGCTGCTCGTCGACAAGAACGGCGTCATACGGGAGAGGATTACGGGTGTGATCCCGGTGGCCAAATGGGAGTCGCTCATCGAGAAATGGAATTGACAAACGGCAATGGATTCCGTCCAATCGGATTCCATTGCCGTTTGTCGTTTGCGGGCGAAAGCGCGTCAGTGGTTCACGAGCCCGAGCTGTCCGCGCGTCGCCTGCTCGCTCTCCTGCTTCTCGGAGCCAAGCAGGGCATAACGAATGCTGTCGACCAGCGCTTCCCAGCTTGCCTCGATGATATTATCCGATACGCCGACCGTGCTCCACGTATTATCGAAATCGGTTGATTCGATCATGACGCGCACCTTGGCAGCGGTGGCATCCTTCTCGTCGATGACACGCACTTTATAATCGGACAGCACGACGCCCATAATATCGGGGTAAAATTGGACCAGTGCTTTTCTCAGGGCGTTATCCAGCGCGTTGACCGGCCCGTTTCCCTCGGCGGCGGTGTAGACGGTTTGTCCGTCGACGTTGACTTTGACGATCGCCTCGGACATCATTTGACCCGCCGACTTCTCGACGAGCATTTTGAACGACTCTAGCCGGAAAATCTCCTTTGTCTGTCCGAATGCTTCCCTGAGCAGCAGCTCAAGAGAGGCGTCCGCGCCTTCGAACTGATAGCCTTGGTGCTCCAGGTCTTTGATTTTGTCAATAATCGATTTGGTATGCTCATTGTTGGCGTTCACGTCGAGGCCCATTTCCTGCGCCTTCGAAATAATGTTGCTCTGTCCGGCCAGTTCGGATACGAGTACGCGCTGTTTGTTGCCGACCAGCTCGGGCGCGATGTGCTCATACGTTTTGGAATCCTTCATGACCGCCGAAACGTGAATGCCGCCTTTATGCGCAAACGCCGCGCTGCCGACGAAAGGCTGTCCGACCGGCATATGCGCGTTGGCGATTTCGCTGACGTAGCGCGCGACGCTCGTGAGCTGCTGCATTTGCTCGTCGGCGATGCAATGGTACTGCATCTTGAGCTGCAAATTCGGAATGATCGAACACAGGTTGGCATTGCCGCACCGTTCGCCGTAACCGTTGATCGTGCCCTGAATCTGCGTAGCCCCGGCTTGAACGGCCGCCAGCGTATTGGCGACGGCAAGCTCGCAGTCATTATGCGTGTGGATGCCGATCGGCGCGTTCAGCTCGTTTCTTACGCGCGCCACAATGTCGCGGATTTCGTTCGGCAGCGTGCCGCCGTTCGTATCGCACAGGACGAGCCAGTCGGCGCCCGCTTCATGCGCCTTGCGAAGCGCCGCGAGCGCATAATCGGGATTGTTCTTGAAGCCGTCGAAAAAGTGCTCCGCATCGTAGATCGCTTCCATGCCGTACTGCTTCAAATAAGCGAAAGAGTCGTAAATCATCGACAGGTTTTCTTCAAGCGTCGTCTGCAGGGCGGTATGCACATGAAAATCCCAGGCTTTGCCTACCAGAGTCGCGGCCGGTACGCCGGATTCTACGATACGCTGCAGGTTGCCGTCCTGCTCGACTGCAATGTTTTTGCGCCGCGTGCTTCCGAAAGCCGTTAGCTTGGCGTTCAACTTCAGTTCCTTGACCCGTTTGAAAAATTCAATGTCCTTATTGTTGCTGCCCGGGTTGCCGCCTTCAATATAATGAACGCCCAGCTTATCCAGCT
This sequence comes from Paenibacillus darwinianus, assembly GCF_000598065.1. Classification (GTDB taxonomy): domain Bacteria; phylum Bacillota; class Bacilli; order Paenibacillales; family Paenibacillaceae; genus Paenibacillus_I; species Paenibacillus_I darwinianus. The sequence continues at coordinate 13,020 of NZ_KK082157.1, forward strand.
TCCTGGCAATTTTGATTTTATCGTCCGCCGAGAGGCTGATGCCTTCCCCTTGTGTGCCGTCTCGCAGCGTAGTGTCAAACACGTAAATTCCGCCAGCCATCGCGGGACGCTCCCCCTTCGTGTACCTTTTGCAATGATAATTTCCTATTATAGCATTTAATAAGCGCCTCGGGAACCCGTTAGGCCACAACTTCCGGATGCTCTTCCGGATGCTTCTCCGTTGACCATGCGGGCCGCCGGGGATATGCTGATCGTAAGCGCCATTCAACGGACAGGAGGAATAGCGGCGATGACGGACGGCAATCGTAATGGAGGCGGAGAAGCCTATCCGGCTAACGGCCGTGTCGTGCTCCATGTGGATATGAATGCTTTCTACTGCTCCGTTCACGAGGCGGAAGAGCCCGATAAATACGCAGGCAAACCGACGGCGGTGGCGGGCAGCGTGGAGCTGCGCAAAGGCATTATCGTCACCTCCTCCTACGCGGCCAGACGGCGGGGAGTCAAAACGGGCATGACGGTGCGCGAGGGCTTGCAACGGTGTCGTGAGTTAATTCTGATCACGCCGGACTTCGATCTGTACCGCCAATATTCCCGCGGGTTTCTCGGCGTCGTCCGCCAATACACGCCATTGGTCGAGTCGGTATCGATTGATGAATGTTACTTGGATATCACCGGCTCGAAGCAATTCGGAACGCCGCTTGAGATCGCCGACGCGATTCAGAGCCGCATACGCTCGGAATGGACGCTGCCTTGCTCGATCGGAATCGCGCCCAACAAGCTTCTGGCCAAGATAGCATCGGATATGAAAAAGCCGAACGGGGTAACCGTGCTTCGCCTTCGGGACGTTCCGCGGCTATTGTGGGACAAACCGTGCGACTCGCTGTTCGGCGTCGGCCGAAAGACGGCGGAGAAGCTGAGGCGTATGAACCTTCATACGATCGGGCAGCTCGCCGCCGCCGATGAACTGCTGCTGGTCAAGCAATTCGGCGTTCACGGACATTGGTTGAAGTCGGCCGCCTACGGCATCGATCATTCGCCCGTCAACCCGGTCAGAGAGAAGAACAAATCGATCGGACATACGACCACGCTGCCCCAAGATGTTACGCATCGGGGGGAAGCGCATCGGATTTTGCTGAATCTAGCGGACCAGACGGCGCGGAGGCTGCGGCGCCAGAAGCTGATGGCGTCCGGCGTCCAGATCACGATCCGGACGCCGGACATGAAAACCATTACCCGCTCCGCTACGCTGCCCGTTCCTGTCGAATCGGCCGATGTCATTCATGCGGAGGCGTGCAGGCTGTATGACCGTCACTGGCGGGCCGATTCTCCTGTGCGTCTGTTGGGAATAACGCTGCAAGGACTGAAAGAGCGCGACGAAACGGTCGTCCAGCTCGATCTGTTCGATTATGGAAGCCAGCCCAAAAAGGAAGCGCTGATTCGGGCGATGGACGCGTTAAGAGACAAATTCGGGGAGAATGCGGTGCTGACGGCGGGCATGCTCGGCGACGATCCTTCGACGCGCATTCGCAACCACCGAATTCGCGGCACATCCTTGCAATTGGACGAGCATTTATTATATATTGATGATTGAGGGTTAAACCGACGGTTGACGATAGATTCTAGGAGGGACCTAACTAATGGCTAAGTTTACATGGGTAGAGAAAGATACTTGCATCGCTTGCGGCGCTTGCGGAGCTACGGCGCCCGATATTTACGATTACGATGACGAAGGCTTGGCAGAAGTGATCTTCAACGCCGACGGCAATACCGGCAACACTGAAATTCCCGAGGATCTGTATGACGATCTGCAGGACGCGTCCGACGGATGCCCGACCGATTCGATCAAAATCGCCGATACGCCTTTTAATAAAGAAGGCTGATCGGATCGCCATCTTCTCAATAACGCCCCCCCGGCTTGTTCGACAAGCTTGGGGGGGTTCTCTGTTTTTCGAGTAGAATGATAGATAGCAATGAACAAGCATGGGAATTAAGGGGGAGGATTCGATAGAAGCATGGTTTTGCAAGCACGGCTGCGCTTAGCCGGGGGGATGCGGTTTATAAAAGTAACCGCCGGGTCGAGAACAGTCGTATATTCAAGGAAAGGCGCGCCTTCCGGCACCATACAGTTGCCGGCCGCCCCTTTCATCCGGCAGAACCGGTTATATCTGCCCGTTCGATTTTTCGCTGAACAGATGGATCTGGATGTGCAAGGTTAGGCGTTCGGAACAAGTCATTCGCACCGCAGCCGGATCAACGGGAAGGATCGGGGGAGCGGGGGCAAACATTTGCGCGGGAGAAGAGAGGACACTAAGGAAATGTACGAAACGACGCAGGCCGGCTTAAAGCCGGCTCCAGCAGCAGTAAGGTCTTCCATTCCGATCGCCAGGCCCGGGCGCAGATGAGCGCTGTGTCCGGGCCGCACGAGACGAACCCGATAAAATTACACCGGCGGCTGGCCTGTCGTCAGCCGTTGAAAATAAGTAGCAACGCCATTGCAATGACGACGGCGGCGATTGAAACACCGATCCAAATGAGCGCCTTTCTGTTTACTTCCTCTTTGGGCTTCTGCTTCATTGTCGGCGGTTTTCTGCGGGCGGTGCTCATGGCGATCATCCTCTTTTCCACGAATTCTAAGCCCATTGTAACCGGATTCCGCTAGACCCGCAACCGCCGTTTTCATGATGTTTCCGTGTTTTTGGGACAAACATGTCTTTCCTTTTTTTGCTGAAAAAGCTACACTGTTCGTTAGAGCCTAACAGCGGAAGTGGAGATGACGACGAGATGTTGTATCGGAAAGTGGGAAAGCCGTTTTTCTTTAAGCTCGATCCGGAGCGGGCGCATCATCTGGTAATCGACGGCCTGCACACGGCTTCGCGCGTGCCGGGAATGAAAGGGCTGATTCGCGGGATGTACGGGGTCGAGGCGCCGTCCGAGCTGGCGGTGGAACGATTCGGCCTGCGGTTCCTGCACCCGGTCGGACTGGCGGCCGGTCTGGACAAAAACGCCAAAGCGGCGGAAGGCTTCGCAAGCATCGGCCTGTCGTTTCTGGAAGTCGGAACGGTTACGCCGAAGAGCCAGCCGGGCAACGAACGGCCGAGGCTGTTCCGTCTGCCTGCCGACGAAGCGCTCATCAACCGGATGGGCTTTAACAACGAAGGCGCCGAGGCGATGGCGCAGCGGTTAAAGCTCCTGACGCGGCGCAGCGTGCCGATTGCCGTCAATATCGGTAAAAACAAATGGACGCCGAATGAGTTGGCGCATGAAGATTATAAAGCATGCTTGCGTATCCTTTATCCTTACGGCGATTTCTTCGTCGTCAATATCAGCTCGCCGAACACGCCGGATTTGCGCGCGCTTCAGCATGGCGACGATCTGAAGCTGCTGCTTGCGGAGGTGACGAGTGAGATGGCGGCGCAGGCGGCCAAGCATGGCGGCCGGCCGAAGGCGGTGCTGGTCAAGATTGCGCCGGATATGTCGGACGAGCAGCTCGAGCATACGGTCGAGACGATCGCGACGAGCGGGGTGAGCGGAATCATTGCGACGAACACGACCGTTTCGCGCGCAGGGCTGACTCATCCGCATGCCTCTCAGGCGGGAGGGCTAAGCGGATCGCCGCTGCGTAGCCGTTCGACGGAGGTCGTCGGGGCGGTTTACCGGCAAACGGGCGGTAAGCTGCCCATTATCGGTTCCGGCGGCATCTTTACGGCTCAGGACGCATACGATAAAATCCGCGCGGGAGCATCGCTGGTCGAAGTGTATACGGCGCTCATCTATCTGGGGCCGGGAGCGGTGAGGGATATGACGGCCGGGCTTGCGCAGTTGCTGAGACGGGACGGCTTCCGCTCCGTCACGGAAGCGGTCGGTGCGGATCATCATTAACCAGGCAGGAGGCGGCGGTATGGACGGCCGGGATTGGAACCTCTTTTTATTTCCTTACGAACAGGCCGTGGAGGAATTGAAGGTCAAATTCAAAACACTTCGCGGCGAATTAAAGACACGGGAGGCCTATTCGCCGATCGAATTCGTTACCGGCAGGGTAAAGAAGATTTCGAGTGTTTTCGAGAAGGCCAAGCGGCTGAACGTGCCGATGGACCGGATCGAGACGGGGATCGAGGACATCGCGGGCATTCGCATCATGTGCCAGTTCGTCGAGGATATCCAGACGGTGGCGGAATCGATCCGCAAACGCAAGGATTTGCTGCTCGTTTATGAGAAGGACTATATAACGAATTACAAGGAAAGCGGGTACCGGAGCTTCCACATGATCGTCGAATATCCGGTACAGACGGCATTGGGATTGAAAAGAGTGCTGGCGGAGATCCAGCTTCGCACGCTGGCGATGAATTTCTGGGCGACGATCGAGCATTCGCTCAATTATAAATACAAGGAAAGCTTGCCTGAGGATGTGCGGGATCGGCTCAAAAAAGCGGCCGAGGCCGCTTTCCAGCTCGATACGGAAATGTCCAGCATCCGCCAGGAAATCGTCGATGCGCAGCGGGGCTTCGAGGAGAGCTCCAATGTCGTCTCCAAGGTGCTCTCCGGCATTCAGGATTTGTATTTTTTTCACCGCGTCCGCGAGGCGGCGCAATACCAGCTGCGCTTCAACGAGCTGTGGGAGCAGGAGGATATCTGGGGGCTGAAGCAATTGGCCGACGATATCCAGGCTTCGATCGCGCGGGCGAAGCGGGGCGGCAATGCCTGATGCCGTGTACGACTGGCGTTTCGTCCATTTCGTCGTCCTGTTCAATGTGGACGAGGATTATTTCGAATGCCATGAGGTGATGGAGGAGCTGTGGCTCGAGGAAGGACGAAACCTGCTGTACCAAGGGCTGCTTCAGGTCGCTGTCGGCCTGCACCATTGGCGCAACGATAATTGGTCGGGCGCGGTCAAGCTGTTCACGGCCGCGCTGGAGAAGCTGGCGGAGTACGCCGACATCGAGCTTGGACTGGATCTTGGCCGACTGAAATTGGATACGCGCAGGGCGCTCGCCGCGCTGACGGCTTATCGTGCGGCCGAAGCGGAGGCGGCTTCGACGGGAGCCGGCC
>NZ_KK082157.1:18165-25796 GCF_000598065.1 Paenibacillus darwinianus
CGGCCGGCTCCTCCGCCGTTTCAACCGTACCGGATTGCCGTTCCGGACGCGACCCTCGCGGCGTTGGCGGACGAGCTTGCCGCAATCCCTCTGGAACAAAGGCTGCATAAGGACGAGGATTGAGGAGGACAGGCGAGGGCAACCGGACATGATACAGGACAGGCAGCGGCGAATTGAAAAGAGAAAATACGAATCGGAAAGCAGGGTTAACCGATATGAGCATCCGGCTGCCGAAGCCGTTTCTGGATAAAATGGAGCGCCTGCTCGGAGACGAGTACGGCGAATGGCTTGTTTCCTACGAGCATAAACGTCGTTATGGCCTGCGCGTCAACACATTGAAACTGACACAGCAAGCATTTTTGCGGATGACGCCATGGGCGGAGCGGCTCACGCCGATCCCCTGGACGTCCGAAGCGTTCTACTATGAAGAAACCGACCGACCCGGTAAACACCTGCACTATCATGCGGGTCTCTACTACATGCAGGAGCCGAGCGCGATGGTGCCGGCGGAGCTGCTCCAGGTCAAGCCCGGCGACCGAGTGCTGGATTTATGCGCCGCGCCTGGGGGAAAGTCGACGCAGCTGGCAGCCAAGCTGCAGGGCGTCGGCTTGTTGGTGTCCAACGACAATGCCCGGGAACGCACGAAGGCGCTGGCGAAAAATATCGAGCTGGCGGGCGTCCGCAACGCAATTGTGCTGAACGAGGAGCCGGCGGCGCTGGCGGGGGCGTTCGGCGCTTTTTTCGATAAAGTGCTGGTAGATGCGCCGTGCTCGGGGGAAGGGATGTTCCGCAAGGACGAATCGATGATCGCCCAATGGGAGAAGCATTCGGTGGAGCGTTGCTCGCTGATGCAGCGCGATATTCTGAAGCATGCGGCCGAGCTGCTGGCCCCCGGCGGTACGCTGGTCTATTCGACCTGCACGTTCTCTCCGGAGGAAAATGAAGCTCAGATCGCCGCCTTGCTTACCGCTCGCACGGATATGGAAGTCGTTCCGGTCGAGCCCGAATACGGCTGGATGTCCGGTCGGCCGAATTGGGCTTCGACAGAAGCTGCGGAAGCGCAGGGCGAACCGGCACCGGACTTGTCGCCCGAGGCGGTGCGGGCCGTAGCCGGCACTGTCCGGCTTTGGCCGCACCGCGTTGCGGGCGAAGGGCATTACGCCGCAGTGCTGCAAAAAAGCGCGGAGGAAAGCGAAGAGCGGCCGGCATTCGATGCTGACGGCGAATCGCGCGCATCCGGGACGGCAGAGAGCCGCTCCCAATCGGGCCGGCTGAATGAGAAAGCCGCCTCCGAACCGGCAGAAGCGGGCGGACGAGGTGGAAAGGACGGACGGGGCGGCAGCGGCATCGAGCAGGACAAGCTGCGCTCCAGACGGGAGAGCGGCCGCGATAAGGATCGCGGGCGGCACAAACCGGGGCGGTATGATGGAACGATCAGCGAGACAGACACGCTCGCGATGTGGCGGGCGTTCTCGGCCCGAACGATCCCGGACGCAAGCGCATGGCCCGGCCGGCTGACGGCTTTCGGCTCCAGAGTATATCTGCAGCCGGAAGGATTGCCGGCTTTGGCGGGCTTGAAGCTTGTCCGCGCGGGCTGGTATCTCGGCACAGCGGGGGCGCACCGGTTCGAGCCTTCACAGGCTTTGGCAATGGGGCTTAAGAAGGCCGAAGCGGCGCTGGCGCTCGATCTCGATGCCGACGGGGAGGACGCCTTGCGTTATTTAAAGGGCGAGACGTTGCATATCGAAGCTTCCAGGCTGGAAGGAACCGCCGTCGACGGCGGACCGGCGAGCGGGCATGTGCTGGTGTGCGCAGACGGTTATCCTCTTGGATGGGGCAAATGGAGCGACGGCATGCTGAAAAACGAGCTGGCGCCCGGATGGAGGCGGATGTCATGACCAAACGGATGCGGCTGGATAAAATGCTGGCCAATATGGGCTGCGGCACGCGAAGCGAAATCAAGACGGCCGTCCGCCAGGGCAAAGTCACGGTGGGCGGCTTTACGGTGCAGGACAGCGGGCTGCAGATCGATCCGGAGGCCGATGAGGTTGAATTCGACGGGCAAAAGGTACGGTTCCGCGAGGTCGTGTATTTGCTGATGAACAAGCCGCAAGGCGTCGTTTCGGCAACGGAGGACACCCGCGAGAGGACCGTGCTGGATTTGCTGAAGCCGGAGGATCGGGTGCTGCAGCCTTTTCCGGCAGGGCGGCTCGATAAGGACACGGTGGGATTGCTGCTGCTGACCAACGACGGGCGGATGGCGCATGAGCTGCTATCTCCCCGCAAGCATGTCGACAAAACGTACGAAGCGCTGGTCAGCGGAACGGTGGACGAAGCGGACCGCCAGGCATTCGCCGCCGGCGTGACGCTGGATGACGGCTATGTGACGATGCCTGCGGAGCTTACGGTACTGCGGACAGACGCCCATTTCGATGCGGGGACGGAGCCCGTGTCCGAAATTTCGCTGACGATCCGGGAAGGGAAGTTCCACCAGGTCAAGCGCATGTTCGAGGCGGTCGGCAAAAAGGTGCTGTTCCTGAAACGGGTGGCGATGGGTCCGTTGAAGCTGGATGAGCGGCTGGCGCCCGGTTCGTACCGGGAGCTGTCGGCGGAGGAGCTGGAGGCGCTGAAGTCGCTGAAGTCGCATCGGGGGCGCGGGCGGTAGTAGGCTGTCCGGGCTGCGGCAGACACCGCAGCGGAATCGCATAAAGACGATCGCACAGTAGTAGCCGGCTCAAGCTTTAAGTGTGTTGGCTGCACGGCAAAAACCGCCGTGGGCGTTATGCCTCGGCGGTTTTTCGCTTTTTACGGTTGGATCGTTACAGCACGACTGCGCGTGCAATGATAACCAGCAAAATGAACAGAACCAAGATTACCCCTGCAGATGTAAAACCGCCATATGCTCCCATTTCCCAATTCCTCCCGGTCAATGTTTGTTTTCCGTTCCGGCCTTTGACCGCATCGCAGCTCGTTTGCCTTTCGGAATACTTTATTTTATGATGGCAGGAAGGAACGGTTTGGACGTATAACCCTGTTCGCATTGAACTGGTTGTTTGTCCAGTGCGGCTATGCCGGTAAATGTGGTTTTTCGCATAGGCTTCAGACAGGCGGCATTGTATTCCGCTTGTTCCGTCATGGCCTGCGAAGCCCTTTGGGCAGATGATTCTTGACCTGTCCGGCGCTGGATTTGCCCCAGCCGAGCGGCTGTCCGTTCACCGCGACCAGGCCCCAGCCGGAGGAGCCGGGCCTGGCGGGAAGCGTCTCTCCCCGCAGGTAAGCGGAAAGCTCGGGGGCGTCCGGCGGGTAAGACTGCACCCATGCTGCGGCTCCGGCTGTTGTGTGCATGGCCAGCGCATATGCGGGCTCGAAGCGGCCTTTGCGGATATCGCCGAGATGCAGCCCGGGCCGGGCGACGCGCAGGCCCTGCAAATCCGTCTCGCCGAACCGGCCCCGGCTGTCGTGCGGCAGCCAATACAAGGCGTCGCCGAAGCGCAGCGGCGCGCCCAGTCCGAGTCCGGCAAAGCCGGGCAGCGCATCTGCGGCAAAACGTTGAAATAAGGCCAGATCGGCGCTTGCGACGGGCGCGCCATTGCCGCGGTTTTTTCTGCCGGCGGGGACCGAGTTTGTGCGCCGGCAGAGGGTCGCGTCCCGGTCCGCCTCGGCCAGTCCGTCATTTGACTTGGCGAGCAGGGCCACGAAGTGGCCTTCTCCGCGTTCGAGGTGCGGCCAGATCCGCTCGCTGCGGCGCAGCTCGAAGGAAGGGTGACGCGCGAGGAATGCGGCGATCGTGTCCTCGTTCTCCACACGGTTGAACGTACAGGTGGAATAGACGAGCGCGCCGCCCGGCTTCAGCATCGCGGCCGCATGATCCAGAATGTCCGCCTGGCGCGCGGCGCACATGTCGACATGTGCCGGCGACCATTCGTTGACCGCATCCGGATCTTTGCGGAACATGCCTTCCCCCGAGCACGGAGCGTCCAGCATGATCCTGTCGAAAAAGGCCGGGAAGCGGGCGGACAGCCGGTCCGGCGGCTCGCTGGTCACGACGGCGTTCCGGATGCCGAGCCGCTCCACATTTTCGCTTACGATCTTTGCGCGGGCCGGGTGGATCTCATTGGCGATCAGCAAGCCGGAACCGTTCATCTTACCGGCGATTTGCGACGTTTTGCCGCCGGGAGCGGCGGCCAGATCGAGCACCGTTTCGCCCGGCGCAGGCGCCAGCAGCTCGGCCGCCGACATGGCGGACGGCTCCTGTATATAATAAAGGCCGGCCGCGTGATACGGGTGCTTGCCCGGACGTGACGCCTCGGAATAGTAGTAGCCGGTGGGACACCAGGGAACGGGCTCGAGCTGGAAAGCCTGCTCCATCTCGCGGAACGCCGCTGAGCCGCTGACCGTCTTTAACGGGTTTAACCGCAGGCCGTACGCGCGCTCGCCCTGGAAGCTGCGCAGAAAAGCTTCCGCTTCGGGCAAGCCGAGCAGTTTTGTCATTTGTTCGATATAAGGTGGGGGCAAGGCCACAGGTCAGCCCTCCTTTTTAGTCGCCGGTCATCGTCAGCACCGATTATACCAGACTTTGCCCAATAGCCGAAAATGCAAAAAGGCCCGTCCGCATGAGAAGGGCCGTTCATTCCTGCCGCGCAAGCGTCAGTAAAGCGAGATGGTCAGCGTATCTTTCTCATTAATCGCATGCAGGGTCGCCTCGCTGCCCGATATTTCGACGCTGATCAACGAGCGGATGCAGTTCTTGACCGCCGTTTTGCCGGTTTCGAGCTTCCGGTTCAATACCTCGCCTAATTTGTCGAGCGCTTTTTTATTGTTGGATTCATTCAGATATACGGGAATAATTTTATTTTGAAGGGAGATCATCGTTTTCATCTGTAACATCACTCCTTACATTTTCCGATCTGACCTTAGTATAACGAATAAATATTAAAAGTGTCTTAAAATTTAGAAGCCATTTGTCTGAAAAAGCGGTATTTTTCAAAAAATGTTCACATTTTGGCGAATGATGCTCTAGTCTATTGTCCGATGGGCAAACGTTTGAAACCGCTGGCGCGGCTGTTAAGTATTAAAGAGGGATCTTGTCTCGAGGAGTGGATATGATGAAAATCCGTATGCGTGTAATGGCAGCCGTCGTGCTGGTCGCCTTGCTGTCCGGCTGCTCGCTTTTGGAAGGCGTTAAACAGATTGACCGGACGCTGGATTATACCAATGAGGCCGCCTCCTACGTTGCCGATGCGGCGGCTTGGGCCGAGTCGATCCCTGCCATGGCCGCAAGCGCGGCTACCGACCCGGCAGCAAGGGATGCTCTGATTCGAGAACTGGAGGGCATTCAGAGCCGGATCTCGCAGTTCAACGGACTGAACGCTCCGCAGGCTGCGCAGAAAATTCACGAGCAGATCGTCGGCTACAACGAAACGCTGCAGCAGGATATCGGCGTCTATTTGGAGAAGCTAAACGGGGATATTCAGAATTTCGATCAGGCATACCTCGATTCGGGCATTGACCGGACGCTGGAGCAATTAGCCCGATTGATCGGAGCTGTTCGAAATCTGGGCAATGAATAGGCGGGGTCGCCGGGAAGGAACGGTCGAATCGTGAAGCTGACTATTATCGACGCAGGCTTGACTTTTTCAAAAGAGGACGGCTATGTCGGCTATGTGCATTTTGAAGCGGAAGGCCATAAGGAGCCCTATGAAATGACGCTTCAGAAAAAGAACGGCAAGGAATGGTCGTATGGCCTGTTTTTCCTGAACGCTTCGGGCGGGGAGGAGCAGCTTTTCGAGGTCGAGGAGTTGCTCGAAGAAAGCGACGAGGCTTTTGACGAGCTGATCACGGCTGCGAAACGAACATTGGACAAATCGTAAGCGGCTCCGAACCGAAAAATCACGCCCTGCGGGACGTGATTTTTTTCATTTTCTTCACGCCCCATATTGTGGAAAGGAACAAAACAACTTACAATAAACATACACAGGGACCGGACGCAAATGCACCTATTCGCCAAGAATCTGAGAAGAAGGAGGCATGAGGCTTGTTTAAACCCGAACGTTAATGGGTAATGAGATAGAAGAATCTCGCCTGTACGGTTATCTTCCGCAACTTCACGTTGGAGGGTGAACGAAAAATGGATACTATAGTCGTGAAACGCGCTTCGTTGAAGGAAGTCGATTACGTAAACGATCTATTCGACCAATATCGAATATCGGGCAGAAGATGCACGACGACTTTACCCGGGAGAGACGATCTGGAGGAAATGCTGGAGGGCCAGGGCTATATCGTTCTGGTCGCCGTCAAACCATACCGGGGCGTGCTGCATTATCTCGGCTATGCGCAGTTGTCGCCCGTCGTGTCCGGTGACGGGGAGAAGGATTGGGGGCTGGGCGAGCTGTTCGTGCTGCCGGAGGCTCAACAAAATGGAGTTGAGAAAGCGCTTTTAACCGCTGTGATGAATTACACGAAGCGGAAGGATGCGCTTGAATTGCTTTCAGAGGCCGCGAGCCACAGCGACACCATTAAGGAATTATACGAATCGATGGAATATGCAGGCAACGCCTGATCGCTTCGGATGTGTATAAAGCGGCTTCGAACTCCTGCGGGGAGGCGGAGCCGCTTTTTTGGTGCGGCGCGCCGTTCATTGGGCGCAGAAGGCGGCGAATTGAGATCAATGATCCTGCAAAATGTTTCCTGTATGGCGTCTTACGTGTTACACTTAGAGAAGGACGGCGGTTTTCTCGACGTTCCGATTCGCTCGATTCCATGACCGGGAGGTATCGCAATGGACAATTGCATGCTGGCAAGCAAGCCGGCTCTCAACCTGGCGGGCATCAGCTATTCCGGACCGTATTCAACGTTCCCGGACGAGGCGATCCGCCTGCAGGGCGACTTTCTGTCGCGCAAGCATGAGCTTAACGACTCCGTGAAGTCGCCGGTGCTGTTCAGCCCGTATTTCGGAAACGAGGTGTTTGCAACTTATTGGGCTTGCAGCGAGGTGCACCACCTGGAAGAGATTCCGGAAGGGATGGTGCAATTCACGATTCCCGAGCATGATTATGCCGTAGTCGCGACGACGAACAAAAGGATCGGCGAAGGCTACGAGCAATTGTTTGCCTGGATGAATGAGCGGAAGTTGGAGAAGTCTGAGAATGCGCTGGCCATTGAAGTATTCTACATTGACGATCATTTGGACGAGGAGCCGGTGGAGCTGTGGATACCGGTGAAAAACGTTCGGGAATAGAAAGAAAGCGGCGGCGCGGCCGCCGCTTTTGTTTGGTGCGGTCATTATGTTCAAAAATCAAGCGATAACCGACGCCCGAAAGATGCTGGCCGACCGGCTGGCGGCCATGGAAGACGAACTGTATGCCGTGGAGGTGCCGGATCGGTAAGCCGCTCAGTGGTTGCCGGCCGATGCTTTTATACGTGGCGGCCGATAGGCCGTCACTTTATTTTTACCGCTTTCCTTGGAGGCGTACATGGCCTTGTCGGCTTGCTTGAGCGCCTCCTCGACGGAGACGCCCTCCGCCATACTGCTCCAACCGATGCTGAGCGTGACCGGTGTCTCCGCCTCTACGCGCATGCGTATCGCCTCCGCCACATCGGCGGGCTTCAGGCCGGGGCGCGCAACGGCGGCG
>NZ_KK082158.1:0-2629 GCF_000598065.1 Paenibacillus darwinianus
CTGTGAATGTATCTCCACCGCATCGCGCCCCAGCTTATTCGCCAAATAGCCCGCAATGCCAAAAAACAACGGATCGCCCGACGCCAGTACGACGACATCCGACTCCTGACGCAAATCGGCCAACTCCTCAGCCGTCCGAGACAAGCCTCCCTTGAGCACGATTCGCCTTCCTGCAAACTCCGGGAAAAAAGCAAGCTGCCGCTCGCCCCCGACCAGCACGTCCGCTTCGCCGATCCTCCGTACGATAGCAGGCGGCAGGCCCGCTCCCCCGTCGTCGCCGATTCCGATAATGTTCACCTTTCTAGCCACTGACCTCCGCCCTTCCCAGCGTTTCGCCTTTCATCGTAACAAGCACCGTTTCGATCACGGGGCCGCCGCCGATATGCTCCAGACTGCGACGGCACACATGCTCGCTCAGCCTGTCAAAGAAGCCGGACAGCCCCGCCTCCGTCACCAGCTCCGAGACGTGTGCCGCCGTATTGGCCGCCAGGATCGCCTCCCGCAGCCGCTCCGACCCGCCCGCTTCCGCGGCTATCGCCGAGAGAAAGCCGAAATCGACCTGCGAGCTTTTGGAATGAACCATCATCTCACCGGCCGCCACCTTGGAGAACTTGCCCATCATGCCGACAAGGCTGACCTTGTCCATGCCGCTGCGCTTGGCATGCTGCAGCGCGAAACCGACAAAGTCGCCCATCTGCACGAACGCTTCCTCGCCGAGCTCGGGATTCAGCTTCATCGCCGCCTTTTCGCTGCTGCCGCCCGTCGTCAGCACCAAATGCCCGCAGCCGGCAGCCTTCGCCACCCGAATCGCCTGAATGACGCTTGCCTTGTATGCCGCCGTCGAGAATGGAACGACCGTGCCCCGCGTGCCGAGAATCGAGATGCCGCCGAGAATGCCCAGCCTGGCATTCAGCGTTTTCTTCGCGATTTCCTCCCCGTCCGGGACGGAGATGACCACCCGCACGCCGCGGCTCACGCCATGCTCTTCGAGCACGGACGCCACCGCATCCCGGATCATCCGGCGGGGAACCGGATTGATTGCCGCTTCCCCGACCGGGATCGCAAGCCCCGGCTTCGTGACGCGCCCGACCCCGATGCCGCCGTCGAGCTCGATGCCTTCGCCGTCCGCCCATGTCGCGGTGGCTACGATTTTCGCCTTGTGCGTCGCATCCGGGTCGTCGCCCGCGTCCTTAATCGTGGCGCATTGCGCCATATCTGCGGTCCATTCGCATTCGACCAGCACGAACGTATGGTAAAAACCCGCCGGCAGCCAAATCTCCGCCTGCTCCACCATCGTCTGGGCCACAAGCATCGTTACCGCTCCCTTGGCCGTCGCCGTCGCGCAGGCGCCGGTCGTAAAGCCGTGGCGCATCTCCTTCGGATCCTTCTCCGGCGCCGTGAATTCGCTCATCGAATCACCCCGGTTTACGCTTCTGCGGCGGCCATGATCGAGAGCGCGTTAATCGCGGCTACCACAATCGTGCTCCCGCCCTTGCGTCCGATATTCGTGATGAATGGAATGTCCAGCTTGCGCAGCTCGTCCTTCGACTCCGCCGCGGACACGAACCCGACCGGCATCCCGATAATCAGCCCCGGCCGCGCCTCGCCTTCCTTCACCAGCCGAATCAGCTCCAGCAGGGCGGTCGGCGCGTTGCCGATCGCATAGATCGCGCCGTCCGCCTCCTTGACGGCCTTGCGCATCGAGACGATCGCCCGAGTCGTGTTCAGTCTTTTCGCCTCGGCCATCACATCGGGATCGGATATGTACACGTCAACATCCCCGCCGAATTTATGAATGCGCGGCTTGCTTACGCCTACCTGCACCATCTGCACGTCGGCGACGATTCGCTTGCCGCCTCGGATCGCCGCAATTCCCGCTTCGATCGCCCTTGGGTGAAACACCAGACTGCGCCCCAGCTCAAAATCCGCCGACGCATGGATGACGCGCTGTACGACCGGGTACTGCTCCTGCGTGAACGAATGCGCGCCCAGCTCCTCGGTGATCATCTCGAAACTCTTCACTTCGATCTCCTCCGGCTGAACGGTGAGCTGCTTGAATTCGGTTTTGAAATCCACTATGAAACGCCTCCTCGTCTTCCCTGATCGATTCCTCTCATGCTAATCGGCTCTATCGTGCCGACTCCTCCAGCTGCCCCAGCACGCCCTCATAATCGGTGAACACCGTGCCAAACTCCAGCTCGGGCCGAGAGATGAGTATGACCTCTATACCCATCTGCAGGGCGGTCTCTACCTTCTCGTCCACGGCGCCGATCCTGCCGCTCTCCTTCGTCACCATGACGGTCGTGCCGTATTGGCGATAGAGTGCCTCGTTCAGCTCGCGGGTGAAAGGACCTTGCATGGCGATAATGTTTTTCTGCTCGACCCCGAGCTCCTCGCACTTCTCCATATTGTCGCGGCGCGGCAGCATCCGGGCCACTAGCCGGATATCCGGGTCGCCAATCAGATGCCCGGCGAAAATAGGCAGCGTCTTGCTGCCCGTCGTCAGCATGACCGAGCCTTTGCGGCGCTTGGCCTCCAGCGCCGCCTCCTCGTACGAGGCGACGACAGTCAGCCGCGGATGGTCGCCGTAAACCAGAGACGCGCGCTCGAACCGGATGTACGGAATACC
>NZ_KK082158.1:2729-21949 GCF_000598065.1 Paenibacillus darwinianus
ACCGGATGTACGGAATACCGGCTTCGAGCGCCGCCCGCATCGCGTTGCGGTGCGCCTCCTCGGCGAACGGATGGCTGGCGTCAACGATTGCCCGGCAGCCCCGTTCGCTTGCGAGAGACGCCATCTCCTCCGCCGTCAGTCGGCCGACCCGCACGGGAAGCCCCGCTTCCTCCAGGCTTCTCGCGGCGTTGCCGGTGACGACGGAGGTCAGCAGCTCATAACCGCTTTGCCGCACGCGTACCGCCAGCTCCCTGGCGTCGCTTGTTCCGCACAGCATCAGGATCATACCGCAGGCCTCCCGCGCTTTTCGTCATGCTCGTGGTCATGGTCATGGTCGTGGTCATGCTCGTGGTCGTGGTCATGCTCGTGGTCATGATGATGATGATGGTCCAGATGGGCCGCCGCCTCCAGCCGGTATTTGCACATATCGCAGTTCATGAACGCCCGTCCCTCAGCCGCCTCGGCAACCCGGTCCAGCAGCAGTTCAACCAACTGCGGATGGAAGCCGAAATAACCTGCCAGCTCCACCCGGGCCTCCGGATGCAGCTGCGCGAATTCGGCGGTCATCGCTTCGATCCGTTTAATCAGAATGCCGGTGAAAAGGAAATACGGGAGCACATAAATTTTCTTTGCCCCCAGCCGCAGGCAGCGCTCCAGCCCCTCGGGAAAAGACGGCTCGGTTACGCCGATGAAAGAGCTCTCCACCCACTTGGCCGGCACCTGCTCCCAGAGCAGGCGCGCCATTTTCAGGAAATCGCCGTTCGCGTCCCCGTCGCTGCTGCCTCTGCCCAGAAGCAGCACGGCAGCCTCGGGATCACGCTCTCCGTCGCCCTCCGGCAAACCTGCTTCCGACAGTCGGGACTGCAAAATATCGACGACCTTCTGATGAATGCCAATCGGCCGCCCGTAAGCGAACTCAACGCCGGGATACCGTTTTTTTGCACGGTCGATTTCCGCCGGAATATGAAGCTTGGCGTGTCCGGCCGCGAACAGAATGATCGGCACCAGCACGACCCGCTCCGCGCCCTGCGAGACACAGGCGGCTATGCCCTGCTGAATGTCGGGCCTTGCCAGCTCGAGAAAACAGGTCTCTATCACGACGCCCTGCGCCCTCTCCCGCACCCGATCCGCAAACTCCAGCAGCTCGGCGTTTCCTTCCGGATCACGGCTTCCGTGTCCGACCAGCAGTATCGCTTGCATGCTTATTCCTCCTTGTAGAAATTGTCTATAATGGCCATGCATCAATCGCCGCAGACCGCGTCCACCGCGACGGCCGGCGGCTGTTCCCGGTGCGGGAAGCCGGCAACCGCCTTCGCCCGCTTGAAATATTTATGAAAGCTTTCGTTCGGATGACCGTTCTCCGTGTACTCCCGGAATATGCGTTCCACGGTCGCCACAAGCTGCTCAGCCGAGATGCCCTCGGCTACCGGCTGCGCGGCGTGGGCGTTGCGGCCGATTTTTTTGCCGCCGAGGAACAGATCGTACGCCCCCTTGCGGTATACGATGCCGATGTCCTCCAGCACGGCGCCGTAGCAGGCCATGCCACAGCCGTTCAGCGCTACCTTGAGCTCCTTGGGCGTCTTGCGCCCGCCGATCAGGCGGTTAAGCTCCTCCGCGACCGGAATCGCGTCCGGTTTGTCCAGATCGCAGAAATCGCAGGCCTTCACCTGGGCCACGTCGCCGATCGGAAACACCAGCAGCCCTTCCGCTTTCAATTCGGCGACGATGCCTTCCGGCCGTTCCGCCGGCAGCCGAAGGATGACCTGATGATGCGGCGTATACTCCATCTCCCCGGAATCTCCCGCGATACGGGCGAGCGCGGACAGTTGGCTATTGGTGAACTTTTTATTCGCGATGCCCGGAGCGACGCCTACCTCAAAAATCCGCGCCTGGCTGCGGCCCGCATCCCCCTGATGCGCGTCGGCTGCTCCAGTTGCCGCGCTGCCGCCCTCCGCATTTCGCCACATCCCCAGCAGGCGCAATGCCTCCATCGCCAGCTCCGCCGGATGCGGCTTCCCGAAGTTCCCGCTGACACTGACGTTCCCGATATTCCCGGCGAGCGCGACGTTCCGGCCATATCCAACGTCCCCGCCATCCTCGCTGTCGCCCCTCTCCAGGCTCTCCTCGCGGGCGCTCAGCGACCAAGGCTCCTGCTCGACCCGCAGCCGCTCATGCGGCTTCAACGCCTGCTCTTCTGCATCCAGCGTATATTTGCGCTGGTAGCCTCTCGGCGTAATGATCAGACCCTCGTACAGGAACGTCGCCGAGTTGCCGACGATAACCGTCGTCAGCATGCCGATGTCATGCTCAAGCATGTTGGCCAACGTCGTCACCGTTATGTCCTGCCGGTCGCGATAGGCGCTTTTCACGAGTCCTACCGGCGTGTCCGGCGACCGATGACGGAGCAGAATGCGCTGCGTCTCAACGATCTGCCTCGTCCGCCGTCCGCTGCGCGGATTGTACAAGGCAATGACGAAGTCGGCCGTCGCCGCCGCTTCCACCCGCTTCGCGATCGTCTCCCACGGGGTGAGGTGATCGCTCAGGCTTATCGTGCAGGCGTCGTGCATGACGGGCGCGCCGAGCAGGGACGCGCAGGAGTTGATCGCCGAAATGCCGGGAATAACCTCCACCTCGACGCCGTCCGCCGGCTTCCATTGCCGCCCGATCAACACCTCGTAGATCAAGCCGGCCATCCCGTATACGCCGGCGTCGCCGCTTGAGATAACCGCCACCGTCTTGCCCGACTCCGCCTGCCGCACCGCCTCCTGCGCGCGGCTGACCTCCTCCGTCATGCCAGTCCTGACAACAGCCTGATCGGTCAGCAAACCGAGGATCAGGTCCACGTACGTATTATAGCCGATAATGACCTCGCTTTCCCGGATCGCTTCTCTCGCCCGCCCGGTTATATGCTCGGCTGCGCCGGGACCGAACCCGATGATCGCCACTTTGCCTTTTTTCCGTTCCATTGCCGCACCTCCGGTTATATCCAGCCGTAAGCTATCTTTCTTCCCATCGTTCCGAAAAAATCAAATCCTCTACCGCCATCCGCTTCCGCCAATCGGCCGTCTCCAGAAGCGGCCTGTCGGGAAAATCGTCCGTATAGCCGATCGAGAGCAAGGCCGCAGGATCGATGTGCGGCGGAATGCCGAGAATGCCGCGCACATCCTGCTTCTTGTAAAAGCTCACCCAGCCGACCGCCACCCCTTCGGCGCGGGCCGCCAGCCATAAATTCTGAATCGCGCACGCCACGGAAGCCAGATCGGTTTCCGGAATCGAATTCCGGCCAAGCACATGTGGCCCGCCGCGCGTCGGGTCCAGCGTCACGCACAAGGTAATCGGCGCCTCGGTCAAGGCCTCGATTTTCAGCTTGGCGAATTTGTCAGCCTGCTCACCCTCGTAATGAATCATCAGCGCACGCCTTTCCTTGTCGGCCGCATGCTGCAGCTTACGCTTCGTTTCCTCGGACTTGATTACGATGAAATTCCACGGCTGCATGAACCCGACAGACGGCGCGCAATGAGCCGCCCTGAGCAGCCGCATCAGCAGCTCCTCCGGAATCGGATCCGTCCGGAAGCTGCGAATATCGCGCCTCTGTTGTATCGCTTTGTACACGGCCGTTCTCTCGGCATCGGTAAAAGCATGACTTTCCCATGCGGTCAATTTGCCGTCCCCCTCTCTCCTGTCCGAACCGTCACCTGTCGATTGCCGCCTGCGGTTTGACCCGCCGGCCCCGGATCGACCAGACGTAGCATACGAACAGGATGACGAATATCAATACGCCGAGCAGCTCATAATTCAACTCCACCCCCGGGTTGAAAAAAAGGAACGCATTGCTGAGCGAAACCGCATACGCGAGCGCCGCAATAGTCCAACCCATCGTACGGGAGGCGGCGCGTCCCCGTTTGCCGGATTGATTCAGCATCCGATGCGTGACCAGGGAGTCGATCGTATCCGTCAGCATGATGCCGCACATGAAGGCAACGCCCAGCAGCAGCGGCATATAAGTTCCGGATTTTCCCGACGCCAGCACCCAGACCGACGTTTGGCTGACTGTCTCGGCCGACAGCGCGAACAAGCCGCCGATCAGCGCAATCAGCACCGGATTACTCGTCTCCAGCAGCCTGCGGGGAATGAATTTGCTTTTGATTCCCTGCATGCGAAAGTCATCACCCGCCGCCCGGGTGCGCAGCAGCTGATAAGCATTGAGCGAACCGATCAAAAACAGCGAAACGATCGATATCCATACGGCCGCCATATCGAAATATGCCGGAAAACGGAAGTTTTTCGTAACCATCCCCAGAATGACCGCCACGCCCGCCACGACAAGCCCGTGACCGAACGAGAAGCATGTGCCTACCCAACGGGCGACACGCCTTCCCTTGCGCCAGTTGTGGCGCGTCAGCCCGTCGATCACCGCCAGATGGTCCGCGTCCAGGCCATGACGCAGGCCAAGCACCAACACAAGCAGCACCAGCATCGCCTCTTCCATCTCAACCGCCTCCTAAAAATGTTTAATGTCGGACGACGTTAAAAAACCCCAACCTTATCAGTTGGGGCAGCGCGCGCAAATAGACCGACAGACCATTTCTTGCAATCATCGTCTATCTTCTGCACACGTATCCTTTCCGCGAAGGCAATTGTGTAGGCAGTCCGGGTAGGTCTCCTGGCTTCGGTTCATCGCCTGCCATCGTCTTCCCCCAATTGCTCGAGTGACATATTGATGGCCGGCTCACCGTTACAGTGGCGGGACCGCTCGGGATTTTCACCCGATTCCCTGTTACCCCTTACTTACTAAGGGCACCCAGATGCTTGTCTGTATGAAATTGTCATTCATGCGTTTTCGTCGTCCAAGGATCGTATTAGGTATTCGCGCTTTGCGGCGAAAACCCTTTTTATGCGAGATAAAAATCATTCGAACTCTTCGCGGCGGCATAGACAAGGCACCCACCTCACTCCCGTTTGCCTCCGCCGAGTTTACCCGCACCAAAAATGCAGGACCCGGGACAGGGTCCTGCGCATAAAGAGTGTTGTCTTGCGTGACTGCTGTATTCTATGCCGGCGTGAATAGCTTGTGTAGGTTGATTCCCAGAGCCCGCCTGGATAAGCAAGCATTCACCCCGCGTCAATAGCCTGTTTTCTCATAAGATGGTTCATAGTCTACCAATCCATAGGTAGATGTCCGACTTGCCTGGTTTACACCGGAAGCTGCGCAGCAGGGGCATGCTCGATCCGGCGCTTCCCGCGCTGCGCCAGGTCCCACACGCCAAGGTTTTAGCCCCGGCCTGGCCGGAACGAGCAACCATGCCAAAAAGCCCCTCTCTTCAAAGGGACTTTCTGTTCGATTATTTCAATGGTGTCCGCTGCCGTTATTCGGCTAACGCATTGCCCTCGTAGGTCGCGATCATTTCGCGGGCGTTGTCCGGAATCGGCGTGCTTTTCCCCGTGGCGGTGTCGATCAGCACGATCGTTCCGCGTCCCGCCGCTTTGAGCTCATCCCGCACGGCCAAGGCGTATTCGATATCGAGCGAAGAGCGGCCCATTCTTGCCACCCGCACATGCAGCCGCATCGGATCCCTCAAATAAATTTGCGCCAGGTATTGGCATTCCAGGTTCGCTACGACCGATACCTTCTTGTCGCTGAACAGCTCCTCGGTCAAATGCAGGTTCTCGAAATATTCGATGCGCCCCTGCTCGAAATACATGAAATAACTGACGTTGTTGACATGGCCGAGCATATCCGTCTCGCAGTAGCGGACCCGGATGGAGGTGGAGAAGCGAAATTTAGCTATCCAGCTCTGAGGATCAGGCTGGATGAAGGCTGCTTTACTCAACGATGCAGCTCCTTTCATCATGATGAATCCTATTCCCTTACCAGGTACAGAATAAACGCCGCGGCACCGTCCGCCCTTCCCCGTTCCATTTTCACTGCCCGTTACCGGGGTTCAGGCGATAAATGGCCTTGTTCTCCAGCCCCCTGATCGTCTGCGTCCATGGCTCGGTTTCCGGCGTCGTATCCAGCGCATCCTCGACCATTTGCAGCTTCGCGTCAAGCGCATCGATATGGTGGAGCGCGACCGCTTCAGCCGTCTGCGGCTGGACGGGGCTGCCCCATTCGCCCAGATTGTGATGCGACAATACGAGATGTTGCAATCCGAGCACCGTATCGGATTCCAGCCCGATGCCGCTGCGGATCGCCGCTTCGGTAATCCAGCTCGAGGCCATCGAGATATGGCCGATCAGCTTGCCCGGCACGCTGTAGTCGGTGACGATGCCGAGCTGTGCGATCATTTCCTCCGGCTTCGCGATGTCATGCAGAATGATGCCTGCTTTTATGAAGTCCGCTTGCAGAAAAGGCCGCTGCCGGCAGACGAACTCGCCCAGCTCCAGCATGCGCACGATATGATAGGCCAGCCCGGCAAAATACGCATGATGATGCGTCTTGGCCGCCGGATAATGCATCAGCTTTTCCTCTACCTTGCCGATACAATACGCGACGATCGTCCGGATGTCCGGATCGTCGATGCTGCCCGCCGTCTGCTTGATCGTATGGACGAGATCGATCGGGCGGATCGGAGCCGAACGGATAAAATCGGTCAAGGACACCCCGTCCGCTTCGACCGCTTTGCGGATCCGCATAATTTTCACCTGCAGCCTGTCGCGGTACGTCTGAACGATTCCCTGCACCTTCACCAGCCCCATCGGGAGAAAGGTTTCCTTATCGGTCACCGTCACATCCCAGTATTTGGCCGGAAGCTGGCCGCTGGCATCGCATAATACGATGTCAAAATAATCCTTCGCCGGCGTCGAGTTGGTCTGCTTGACCTCCAGCTCCTTCAGCAAATAGAAGCCGACAAACTCGTCCGGCGCACTCAACTGCCTGATCAGCGTCATTGGAGGGTCCTCCCGTTATTTAAACCAGCCTTTTTCCTTGAAGCGCGTGATCGCTTCAATCCGGTTGCTCACGCCCAGCTTGTCGAGGATCACCGAAATGTAGTTGCGCACGGTGCCTGTCGTAATGTAGAGCTGGGTGGCGATTTCCTTCGTATTTTTGCCGTCCGCAATCAGCCCGAGCACTTCCTTCTCCCTGTCGGTGAGCGGATTCTCCTGGCCATATGCGTCATCCACCAGCTCCGAAGCATAGATGCGCCGCCCGGACACGATGCTCCGGATCGAATCGGCAAGCTCCTCGCTCGGGCTGTCCTTCAGCAGATAGCCGTGCGCGCCGGCCTTGATGGCCCGCTCGAAATAACCGGAACGCGCGAACGTGGTCAGAATCATCACCTTGCAGCCGGAGCTTTTCAATTCCTCGGCCGCGTCCAGACCGCTTCGCACCGGCATCTCGATATCCATAATGCACACATCCGGCTTATGAAGCTGAACCAGCCGCACGGCTTCCTCGCCGTTGCTTGCCCGCGCCACGACCTCCATATCCTCCTCCAGATCGAGCAAGGAGGCAAGCGCGCCGAGCAGCATCCGCTGATCCTCGGCGATGACGATCCGTATCATATTCCCGCCTCCTTCTCCGGCTGCTGCACCACATTAGGCACTTTCACGATCACCGTCGTTCCGTTGTCCGATTCGATCTGCAGGCTGCCGTTAACAAATTCAAGCCGTTCCTTCATGCCGCGAATGCCGTGGCCTCTGAAGCGGGCGGGTTCCCCTCCCCCGATGCCGATGCCATTATCCTTCACACGGACAACGAGCTCGGTCCGCGAAGGCTCGATGGCGACCGAGCAGGCGGTTGCGCGGCTATGCCTTACCACATTGGTAATAGCTTCCTTCAGGCACATGCTGATCACGGTTTCGTTCAGCAGGGAAGTGTCCGTCAGCTTCGGATCTCCCTCCAGGATGAACTCGATTTGCGCGGCGCTCAGAATTTGCTTGATCCGGAAAATCTCATCCTCCATGCTCGTACCGCGCATCTGGGTAACCATTTCCCGCACTTCCTTCAGCGCCATTCTGGCGGTCTGGCGGACGTCGCTGATTTCGGCTAACGCCCGGTGCGGGTCGCTGCCGATCAATTTGCCGGCCAGGTCGCTTTTGAGCCCGATGAGGGAAAGTTTCTGGCCAAGCGTATCATGCAGGTCCCGGGCGATCCGCTGTCGTTCTTCGAGCTTGACCAGCTCGGAAATCCGCTTGTTCGCATTCTCCAGCTGTCCCTGCAGCTTATCGCTTTTGTTGCGGTTGTAGGTCGTGACAGGCAGCAGGATGACCGCGACCAGACTGACGAGCACAAAAGGCAGCTGCGTGATGAAAACGGGATTTTGCGTGACGAACCCGTAGTTGATGGAGAAGACCGTGCTGAGGAGATGAATCGAATATAACGTGAAAAACCCGACCCGGTTCTGGATATTGCCGATGAAGAACGCTAAAAAGAGCGCAAAGTACACATAGCCGAACAGCAGCGTCATCATGATCGAGATCAGGATCTGTACGCTTGTCCAGAAGTATACCAGCCACCCGCGCGAAACGAATGAAAGCACATAGCAGACGAAAAATCCGATAATCATCAGAATCCCGATCGCCACCTCATAGGGCGAGGAGGAGCGGAATATGAAATAAAACGGCAGGATGTAAAAGACGACCCATACATAAGGGCTGAGACCCGTATTTTTTTGAAAGATCTGATACCACTTTTGCATGGCCGTCCGTTCACCCTTTGCTCTGTCGTATATACGTCTATTGTATAATAACCGACGGCGGAAGGTCTATTTTCCTTGCAGGCCGGGATTTCGTCTTTTAAGCTTCTCCGAAACGGAGCCGCTTCGCCTGGACAAACGCTTCATGTCGCCGAAGCCGATGAACGTCTGGCCGCGCTCGTCCCATAGACGGAAGCGAAGCGATTTCAGGCTGGTCCCGATCGTGATCGTGGTCGCTTGGTGCAGGGGAGGCGTCGCGTTATGGGCCTTCTCGAGATTGTAATTCGGCACCTTGGGGCTCAAGTGATGCACATGATGAAACCCGATGTTGCCGGTCATCCATTGCAGAAGCTTCGGCAGCTTGTAGTAAGAGCTTCCGTCCACTGCGGCCTTCACATAGCTCCACTCCTGCTCGTTCTCGAAGTAAGAGTCCTCGAATTGATGCTGGACATAGAACAGCCAGATGCCGAGCAGACCGGACACGAAGAAGACGGGTGCTTGAATGAGCAGAAAAGCCTGCCAGCCGACGCTCCCAATCAGCGCCGCGTAAAGCGCGATAATGCCTGCATTGGTGATATATGTGTTGATCCGTTCCTTCCGCTTCGCGCCCTTGGTGTTGAACCGGTATTCAATCAGAAAAATGGCGATCGGCCCCAAACCGAACATCACGATCGGATTGCGGTAGAAACGGTAAGCGATCCGGCGCCAAACCGAAGACGCTTTATATTCCTCCACGGTAAGAATCCACATGTCGCCGATTCCCCGTTTATCGAGATTGCTGCTCGTTGCATGGTGGATGGAATGGCTTCGTTTCCACTGCTGATAAGGCACGAGCGTCAGGATGCCGGTAACGGTTCCAATGATATCGTTAGCCAGCCGGCTTCGAAAGAACGATCCGTGGCAGCAGTCGTGGAAAAGGATGAACGTGCGGACGACAAACCCGGCCGTGGCCAGCAGGATCGGAACGGTCAGCCAATACGATACGGAGAGGCTCAAATAAGCGGCGTACCAGAGCAGCAGCAAAGGTCCGACCGTGTTGACGATTTGCCGGATGCTCGCCCGCGTATCGGTTTGCTCGTAAGGGGCGACGTGCTTTTTCAATTGTGTGATCTCGGGTTGGTTCATTACGTGTTTCCTCCTCGATTTGACGCGCGTGCCCGTTTACAATGACGTCGAACGGACTTTCCTACAGTCATTATAGAAAATAGAGCTGCCGCGCAGCAGTCATAAACGTCAAGTCGAGGGTATGACAAATATCATATAGGCAGAGCTGCATCGCCAGCCAGTCCGGCGGGTTTTCTCTGCGGTTCTTCTTAATGCTAGCCGGACAATCGCAGCTGTATTAATAATTTAGCTATTTTCCAGCAAATTTCTACATCAAACCACAACTTTAAGCAGTGTTATCGTATGCTATATTTTAGTATTATGTTTAATATTCATTGTGATGCTATAGGAGCGTGCCACATTTGGAGAAACAAAAACATTTACGGTCCGAAATCGATCTTGCGCAAGCCATCCGTCTGCAGCAGGGCATGACTGTCACGTTTAAGAAAATAGACGGGCGATTTATACATACGTTATGCGCAGGAGAGCTTGTCTATCAATTGGGCTTTACTCCCGATCAGGTCATCGGCAAAGACTTGTATCAACTGTTCCCCAAAGACTTTGCGGCCGCCAAGGAATGCTATTACCGGCGGGCATGGGAAGGGGAAGAAAAAGTCACTTATGAGGGCTGGCATAACCATATCCATTACCTCGCTTCCTTGCGCCCTGTCAAACGGAACGGCGCCATTGTCGAGGTCATCGCTTCCTGTGTTGATATATCCGAACGCAAAAAGGCGGAAATCGAGCTGAGCTCGACAAGAGAGCTGCTTGAATCCTTCTTTGAAAGCAGCCTTGATGCGATCGACGTTGTCGATCTGTCAAACCACGTGATCCGCATCAATTCGGCTTTTGAGCAGATATACGGCTGGTCTTCCGAGGAGGTTATCGGCCGCGGCTTGCCTTTCATTCCCTGCCATATGGCCGAGCACGCGGAAGCACTTTATCGGAAAATTATGGCTGGCGAACAAATTAAAAACTACGAAACCGTACGGCAGTGCAAGGACGGCCGGTTGATCGACGTGAGTCTGACCGTTTTCCCCGTACGGAACGCATCCGGCAGCATTACGGGATACGCCGGCATTTCACGGGATATTACCGAAAAGAAACAAACCGAGGCGTTTCTGAGAAAAACGGACAAGCTGAATGTGATCGGGCATTTGGCTGCCGGGGTCGCCCATGAAATACGAAATCCTCTGACCTCCTTGAGGGGATTTGTGCAGCTGCTCCGTAACGGATATGAAAACAAACTTGAGTTTTATGACATCATGCTGTCGGAAATCGACATGATCAACCATATCGTGACGGATTTCCTGATGATCGCCAAGCCGCAAACGACCGATTTTAAACGTTTTCATATCGGGGGCATCCTGAAACAGGTTATCGGTCTGCTCCGTGCGGAAGCGGATTTGCGCGGCATTGTCGTTCGGCTCGATATCAAATCCAAGCCCTCCGAGCCTGTGGTTCACTGTGCTGAATTCCAGATCCGGCAGGTTTTCATCAAGCTGCTCCAAAACGCCATTGAAGCCATGCCCGAGGGCGGAACAATCTTTATAGAAGTGGAAAATACGGCTGCCGGCACCATACTCATCCGGTTTCTCGATCAAGGCGGCGGCATTCCGAAGGAACGACTCCCCAAGCTCGGCGAGCCCTTCTACACGACCAAAGAAAAAGGCACCGGCCTCGGCTTGATGATGTGCTTCAGAATTATCGAGGCGCATGGCGGCCATTTGCTGTTCGACAGCCAGCCGGGCCGGGGAACGTCGGTTGAAATCCGGCTGCCTGCCGCCGGAATTTGACGATCGGCTTTCTGAAGAGCTTAACCTATATTTCCCCGTTACCTGGGCTTCACCATATGGATAACAAATAATTTAAACAGCCTTATCCCTTTTAGTCAGGGATAAGGCTGTTTTGGGTATATCTCACTGCTTGCCGGCATGGTTCGTCGTCGCGGCATCGAGCATGGATTTCCAGTCGGCGAAATCCGTTTCTCTGTCGACATGCCGATCAAAAAGCTCGTCGGGAATGTTCTGGATGTCTTCTTGTGTCTGGGCTTGAAAGTTGCCTTTCTCCAAAAAATCTCCGAAGCTTGTAAAGCCGGAATGCTTCCTCATGAACGTCTCATTAAACAACTCGTCTAACGAAACATGATCCGGATCCTGCTGCATCGTTTTCTGGCCTTGCAAATCCTTCAACAGTTCGTCAAATGACATCGGCTTATGCTTTCTCAAATAACCACTCCTTGATTTAATTTATTGGCTCTGATTTTTAGTGCCTTTGCTTTTATAAGGCTTGGGGGCGGATTTGGCGCGATTGGCGCTTTTTTGCCAGCGGTTCCAGCCCTTTTTATCCGTTCCCTTGCCTGTTCCGCCCTTGCCCTTGGCTTTACTCAATTCATCACTCCATTAAACAAGTTATCTGCTTGTTTTGCTAGCTCTTGGATACCGTTCGGACTTGGGCTTGAGCGTCGGATGTGTCCGGGCTTTGGCGGGTTTGGACCCCCCTGCTGTCGACGCTCCTCCCGCCTTTGAAGGCTGAGCCAGACCCAGCATCGGGTAAGGATGATCCTTCACTTCCGGGATAGTTTTGCCGATCAATTTCTCAATATCCTTGAGATAGGGGATTTCTTCCCCTTCGCAAAAGGAGATGGCGGTACCGCTCATTCCCGCTCTGCCGGTACGGCCGATCCGATGAACATAAGTTTCCGCTATATTAGGCAGGTTGAAGTTGATCACATGGGACAATTCTTCAATATCGATGCCTCTCGCTGCGATGTCCGTCGCGACCAGCACCCGCGTAACGCCGCTCTTGAAATTGCTCAACGCCAGCTGGCGGGCATTCTGCGATTTGTTGCCGTGGATGGCCTGAGCGGAAATTCCCACTTTCGTCAGGGCGCGCACAACCCGGTCGGCACCATGCTTGGTGCGTGTGAACACCAGCGCCGAGGCAATCAAATCATCACGCAGCAGGTGATTCAGTTGCTTTTGCTTGTTCTCCTGGTCTACCAAATAAACGGATTGTTCAATCCTGTCCACCGTAGAAGACACCGGGGTGATTTCCACCTTCACCGGATCAACGAGCAGTGATTTGACCATTTTGGATATTTCCGGCGGCATCGTAGCCGAGAAGAACAGCGTTTGTCTTTTGCTTGGCATTTGGGCGATGATTTTTTTCACGTCATGGATAAAGCCCATATCCAGCATCCTGTCGGCTTCATCCAGCACCAAAATCTGAACATATTGCAAATTAATTTGCTTCTGGTTCATTAAATCGATCAGTCTGCCCGGGGTTGCAATCAGAATATCGGGACCCTGACTCAGCGACCGTTCCTGTGCTTTTTGTGAAACACCGCCAACGATAGCCGCATTGCGCAATGGGGTGAATTGACTGTACGCCTGCATGTTCTCGGCAATCTGAAGAGCAAGCTCTCTTGTCGGCGTTAAAATCAGGGAACGAATACGGCGCTGTGCCTGGGTTCTGGCTTGCTGCTCATTTAACAGCTGCACAATTGGCAGAGCAAATGCAGCCGTTTTGCCGGTCCCCGTCTGCGCGCAGCCAAACAAATCCCGACCGGCCAACACCGCCGGGATCGCCTGTTCCTGTATGGGTGTAGGCGTCGTATAGTTCTCTTTATTTAATGCTTTTAAAATCTCGGGAATCAGATTCAAGTCCTTGAATGTCATTGGGTCTCCTTCATTTTGCATGAGGTATATAGTTTCGCATAACCTTCCGTATCGGTGGTGTGCAGCGTCTCCATAATGCTGGTTTGTATCTTAACACATAATGATACCACAAAAGGGCATCAAAAATGAAGCGGGTTTTCCCGTTTCATCCTTAAATACCCTGCGTGGGCCGGTACCCAATCCCGTACAGCAGCCGCACCGCGTGAATCTGCTCCGCCGGCATGCCGTACAGTTCCGCGTATTTTTTTGTGGCCTCTACGATAGCGGCATTATCAAGCTCTTCATCATAGACCCGTCCTGAACGGACGATCTGCCCTGCATTCATCGCAGTATCTCATTGTCATTCCTCCTACGCTCTGCATTCAATTCTACAATCGACTCGACACTCGACATTCAATCCCCCATGAAACGCTCAACGCACAACGCATCACACAGACACAACCGCGTTCATCAATTTTTAGTTTTATATATGCATTGTTGCCATAATACCTACGCTTGAAGAACCAAACCGTATCACCAGTTCTATCCCTATCGGGCTCAGGCGGTTTCCACATGTTTCTTGCATCCAGCTTCAAAAGTTCTCTCCATGCTTGCGTTACGCCTCCGCCGAAGCCGAGGTCGATCAGATGCTGTTCGTAAAATTATGTTAATGCAAAGCTACTGATCTTCGATGAATAATACAAGCTGCGTTTCGGCATATCGTATTTGTTCGTCATTAGACCTCCGTTTTCTCCAGCAAATATTTGTTCTATCCTCTTCTTAATCGACAAAAAGCCCCCTGGAAATCCATCGATTGCCAGGAGGCTTTCGCCAGTTGCAAACTATCAGACGCGAGAGGGAGCCGAAAAGTTACAGGCAATGCGCCGGGTTTACCCAATACGCTCCTTTTTACACTCTACAACGTCAGTACGACTCTGTGCACCTGATGATCATCCCGCAATCGGACGAATGGACCGTGCTCAGTGGCGTACTCACCAAGGTCGACTTCCTGCCCGTCGATCGACAACATGGTTTGTCCGCTTGATTTGTGTGACGGATTTTTGACGGTGATTCGGTACTCTGTGTCCCCGTAATGGTAGCATGCGGAAAACTCCGGCCATTCGGTCGGGATACACGGCCGGATAAACAGCCGTTTACCCCGACGACGCAGGCCAAGAATCCATTCGATGCCCGCCTGATACATCCAACCTGATGCACCTGTATACCATGTCCAACCGGCATGTCCTTTATGAGGCTCCTCCGTATAGACATCGGCTGCCATGACGTAAGGCTCTCCTGCATATTTCCGAACTTCTGCCGACGTCTTTGTATGCATGATCGGGTTGAGCATGTGAAACAGTTCAAACGCCTTGTCCCCATCCCCAAGTTTGCACCAAGCAATGATGCTCCAGATGACGCCGTGCGTGTATTGGCCTCCGTTCTCCCGAATCCCTGGAGGGTAACCCTGGATGTATCCGGGGCTCGGATCCGTCCGGTCGAACGGCGGAGTCAGAATATGCGCGACAGACAAGGTGCGGTTCACAAGCTCACGATCGAATGAACACATGGCCTGCAGAGCTTTGTCTTGCGGCGCCATTCCGGAGATGACGGACCACGACTGGGCAATGGCATCAATCCGGCATTCCTCGTTATGGATGGAACCGAGCCATTGTCCTTCATCGGTGTAGGCCCGCCGGTACCACTGCCCGTCCCAACCATTGTCATGGAGTGAATCCGCCAGCTTCACGTGTACACTCCGATAGTGATCTGCCCGCTCATGGTCGCCGCGGTGTTCGCACAGATCGGCGATCCCCCGCAAGACGTCGCCAAGGAACCAGCCGAGCCACACGCTTTCACCGCGTCCTTCCGCGCCAACCCGACTCATCCCGTCGTTCCAGTCCCCGATTCCGATCAGCGGCAGCCCATGCTCGCCAAAACGCAAACTGCGGTCCACCGCGCGTAAGCAGTGCTCGAGAATCGTGCCGCTCTGCTCGGACAAGACGGTAGTCTCATAACGTTCATGCTCCTCGTCACCCAGAGGTTCGCTGCGAAGAAACGGCACGGTTTCGTCAAGCAGACTTTCGTCTTCCGTATGCTCCAGGTATCGGATCACGGCATAAGGCAGCCACAGCAAATCATCGGAAAAACGGGTGCGAATGCCGCGGTGCGTCTCTTCATGCCACCAATGCTGCACGTCCCCCTCTTCATACTGGTGGGCGGCGTGAAGCAGAATTTGTGCCCGCGTGAGATCGGGCCGGCTGTGCAGCAGTGCCAGTGAATCCTGCAGCTGATCGCGGAAGCCGTATGCTCCGCCCGCTTGATAAAAGGCGGAACGCGCCCACATCCGGCAGGAAAGCGTCTGATAAAGCAGCCAGTTGTTCAGCATAACGTCCATCTCAGGGCATGGTGTCGAAACGGTAACCATACCGAGCACGCCGTCCCAGAATTTTTGCACATCTTCAAAAGCCTGTTCGCAAACATGGGTTTCACGGTACTTTTGAGCAAGCCGCGCGGCGCTTTCGCGGGAATCCTCGCAGCCCAGCAGGATGTAGACGGCTTGCTCCGCGCCGGGCTCCAGCATAAACTTGGTTTGCACCGCTCCACAAGCGTCGTACATTGGTCCGGCCGCGCCCGACAGGCGAAGCCGGCTCATGGCTGCAGGAGCCTCGAAAGTGCCGTTTCGCCCTATAAATTCCAGGCGATCTCCCGTCCAGGTCCATTCCATATCCGGAACAATCGTGTCCGCCTGAATGCCATCTTCTGCCGATTCTGCCGATTCTGCCGGCGCCTCCGTTTGCGGATGAACGGTTAAAAAGACCGTCGCATCCCGAAAATTTTCCTGGTACGTATTGCGTGCCATGAGTATGCCGCTGCGTTCATCCCATTCCGTGACGATGAACGAAGAATTCCCTTCACGATGCACGCCCAGTACCCATTCGGCATAATAAGTGACGGATAATCTTCGCGGTTCGGACGTCGAGTTGCGCAGCCGCAATCGGATCACCTTGACGGGATCATCCAGCGGAACATAAACGGTCATTTCCTGCTGAAGGCCGTGGCTTTCATGACGGTAACGCGTATACCCCCGGCCGTGTGACACCTTGTAAGGGGAGGCCACATGGGTGCGGGCCGGTGCCATCGGCCAATATTCTCCGCTTTCTTCGTCCCGTAAGTAGCATACTTCCCCGGGCTGGTCCAGAGCGGGATCGTTCGACCATGGCGTCAACTTGCATTCGCGGCTGTTGCGCCACCACGTATAACCCGTGTAAAGCTCGGAAGCAAGGCAGCCGAATCGCGGATTGGCCATCACGTTAATCCATGGCGCCGGCAAGTGATTCCCGTTCTTCAGAACGATGTGGTACTCTCTGCCGTCCGGTGAGAAGCCTCCCCAACCGTTGTAGAACAGGTAATCGTTCGTTTCCGTTGCGTTTACAGACACATAGCGGTTCGGCGGGGACGTAACCGGAAGCGACTCATCCAGAACGCGGCTATGACCCGCTGCTTTAAGCTGCGCCTTCAGACTTGGGCCATCTGCACGAAGCACGACGCGGGACACCGCAAACAACAATAACTTATCCTCATCCGATAATTGAGCGGCAGGCAGAATGTGCACGCCGCCATGTCCCCCGCCGTGTCCTCCAACGATCTGCTCCATTGTACGGACAAGGGCTTCCTGCAAATCCTGCTGATACCCCCCTGCCGATTCATTCAACATAACAAGATCGATAAACAGCCCGTTATGGCGTAAATATTCAAAGCCGACGAGAAGCTTGTTGATAAAAGCCAGATGGGTTGTATCCGCAATCCTTACCATGACAATGGGCCGGTCACCGGAGATTCCGTGCGCCCAAAGTCCCTGCTGTCCTTTTGTGTTTGCGGCAACGCCGCCCTCACGCTCAGCCCGCAGAGGCGCACCATACAGCGCGCGTCCCGCCAGCCATTGAAAAACGGCTGCGTCGGCGGATGTGATGTGCAAATGCTGCAGTTCGATTTGGCTCCGAGTCCATGCAAGCTGAAAAGACCTCTCCACTTGTTGTTCTTGCGACAACTGCCGAACGATGTCCAGTGCCTGCTCCTTCGTCTCCGCTCCGCCGGTAACCGCGATCAGACTGACGCGTTCACCGGGCTCGATGTCCAAGCGCCGCCGCATGACGAATGCGGGGTCGGCCACAGAACCCACCGTGCCGCCAAGACGGGATTCAAGTCCCCTGGGTCTGGCTAATGTGTATCCCCTGCCGATAAAACGAGCCCGGTCGGTTTCAAATTCCACGGGTCCGAGAGACGGATGTCCGGTCGATAAAGCATGGAACGCCCACACGGATTTCTCTCCCGCATTACGGGGACGTTTGCGGGCGAGCAGGCATTCCGCACCTGCCTCATATTCCGTTTCAATAAATAATTTGGTGAAAGCCGGATGTGCTTTATCGGCCTCGGGCGGCGCTAACGCGATTTCGAGAAACGTCGTCACCTCGATGATCCGCGCATCGCTCCCCGTGTTGGAAAGCGTCAACCGGCGAACTTCCGCGTTCGCTTCGGGCGACACCGTGATTTCAAGCATCGTCTGCACATCCCCGTCCTCGCGCCGGAAAGTGGTGCGCTCTTGCGAAAACTGCACGCTCTGTTTGTCTGACGGCACGCGGCAAGGTTGAAAAGCCGGGGACCATACCTTATCCCGCGTGACATCCCGGATATACATATAGCTTCCCCAATGGTCTGTCACCGGATCTGCCCTCCAACGTGAAAGAGCCATCCCTTCATACCGGATGAACCCGCTGCCGCTATTGGTCACTACCGTCGTGAACGACCCGTTGGAATGCACATTCACTTCAGGTACCGGCGTGTCAGCCGAGAGGTATTCCCGGAGCGGGGTCATCCTTGCCGGTTTCGGTTTTTGTATTCGCGTCTTTCCCGATAATTCCCGATTCACAATGGCCGCGCGTGGAGGAATACGCTCTATCAACAGCAGTTCCGCCGCCCGAACGCGTTTATCGCGATGAAAATGATCATACATTTTCCCCGGCAGCAGCATATTGGCAAGCGTCAGCAAACTCATTCCCTGATGATGCGCCATAAAACTTCTGATTACCTTGCAGGTCTCGCCTTCCGGCATTCTCCCGGGGGTGAAGTCAATGGCTTCGTAAAAACCATATGGGCCGCGTGCGCCGAGCTTCTCCATTCGAAGCAAGTCCCTCAAGCCGTCACGCATCGCAAAAGGAAGGGCCATGATCGTCGCGTAAGGCGCCAGGACCAAATCTTGTTCGAGTCCGCGTTTGAAACCGAGGCCCGGAACACCGAAAGCCCGGTATTGATAATTCATCTGATAATCAAACGCGTAATAGCCGGACTCCGAGACGCCGAACGGAACACCGCGTTCACGAGCGTATTCGATTTGCCGCTTCACGACGCCGCGGTACGTGCTGTCCCAGATCGTGTTCCGATACGTGCGCATCAGCAGCCACGGCATCATATATTCAAACATGGTCCCGGACCACGAAACCAACGTTGTGTGTTCCCCCTGCTTTTTTACCGTTCGGCCGAGCGCCAACCAGTGGGACACGGATACTTGCCCTAGAGCGATCGCAACAAAGCTTGTCTGTCTTGCCTCTGAAGCCAACAGATCGTAGAGGATCTCATCGCGTTCGCCGGATGCCGCATGATAGCCTAAAACGAATAATTTGGCTTTATGGTCATAAAGCGGTCGAAAATCTGTCGCCGTGATCAATGTCTCAAGACGGGCGGCCAGTTTATGTCCGCGTTCCCACCAATCGACAGGCGGCTCTTGCCGCGACGTTGACCGGTCATCTGTCTCCTTGTCGAA
>NZ_KK082158.1:22049-25754 GCF_000598065.1 Paenibacillus darwinianus
GCGCCGTTACGCTCCTCCATCTCCTTTACGGCCGCTTCCCCCGGACTGCTTGTCTCGAGCTCTACGGCAAACTCAACATATAGCCCTTCGTTTCTTTCAAATGCAGTCCGACTTGACTGCTTGCTCACGGTGAAGTCGGACATCAGCCAATGGACTAACCCTTGTTTTACCGTCATCAAACTGGCTACGAAATTACCTGAGTCCACCGTAGAGACATACGCCGGCGGCAGCGTAGCGAGTGAGATGGTGTCGTACCAGTTATAAAGATGGCCGTTCCATTTGTCTAATCGTTCGACGGTGCTGACAGTGCGCTCCAAACGCTCCACCAGTTCCGCCGTGCCGATAAACCCGAAATCCCGCGCGGCCAAGGTAGAGGTTAACAGAAACCCGATATTGGTGGGAGACGTACGATGCGCCACTCCGTTCGGAGGGTCGATTTGAACGTTGTCCGGGGGCAGCCAATGATCTTGAGGCCCTGCAAAATCCTCATAGAACGCCCAAATTTGTTTGGCCAACGCGCGCAATTCTCCCTCTTCCGCCGGGGCGAGCGGCTGCCCGTCCCGTGCCGGAGGCTTGTCCAACCAGCGAACAGCAAGAGGAGCCAGCGCCCAAAATAAACTAAGCATGAGGCCCATCCATGTCGCTGCCGGTTGCCCCTGCATCACTGCAGCTAATGCAAACAGGATGATTAATGCGTATCCGCCGCGCGCACCGAGCAACGCCGCATGATGATTTCCCCTGTTGCTCCGCTCAATATGAGACGAACTGGTCCATTCAAGCAAACGGCGTTTGCTTATATATAGCCGGTAAAGCGTTCTACCGATCGCATCGAGCAAAACCGCGCTTTGAAACGGAAGTGTCCAGATGGTCATCAAGACGTGTACCGCTGTAGACAACACCCTCCGGGAATGCCAACCGGTTCGCTGCATAACAAAAATCTGACGGATAACCGGTATAAACAGGGTTGCGAAAACGACAGCAAACCAGCTGCCCGGGGAGCCGGGAAGAACCGTTAAACCAAGTGCCAGAAGCGCGAAATAGGCGATTGGAAGCAGGCTGCGGCGCAAATTGTCGATCATTTGCCAACGTGTAATAACGGATAGATCGACAGGCCTTATCGTTCCCCTTCGGTCGCAAACGCGCGGAAACAGCCAGCAAACCAGCTGCCAATCTCCCCGCACCCATCTGTGCAGACGCCGCTGATAAGTGATGAATGCGGACGGGTAGTCGTCGATCAATTCGATGTCCGCCAGCAGGGCCGCCCGCAAAAAACCTCCTTCGAGCAAATCGTGGCTTAGCACCGTATTTTCAGGAATGCGTTCGCATAAGATCTCGGCAAACACATCCACATCAAAAATTCCTTTTCCCGTGAAAATCCCCTGATCCAGTGCGTCCTGATAAGGATCAGAAGCGGCAAACGCATACGGGTCCAATCCCGGCTCCGACCCATAATAGGAAAGGCGCGACCGCATGGCCGACTCGTGGCTGATTCCGATCCGCGGCTGCAACACGCCATACCCTTCGACGACCCGGGTTCGCGAATGATTTAAACGCGGTCTGTTGTAAGGCAGATGGAGCGTGCCGATCATCCGCTGTGCGCTTCCCATAGGGAGCTGTGTGTCTGCGTCCAACGTAATGATGTAGCGGATGTGCGGCAACACGGTCGTATCACCCGTCATAAAGTCGTAGCTCGTCGCCGTACTGCCTTTAAGCAGTTCGATGAATTCCACCAATTTTCCGCGCTTTCGTTCCCAGCCCATGAATACGCCCTCATGGGGGTTCCATTGTCTGCGACGCTGAAAAAAGTGAAAGGTAGTGCCCCCGGGGCTGAAATACGTACGGTTTAGCGTCTCGATTCTTTCTTTTGCCCATGCAATGAGCGTTTCATCTTCCGGAAGCTTCTCCTCCCGGGCATCGGTAAAATCCCCCAAAATCGCATAATGGATGTTTGGATCGCGGTTAGCTAAATAATGGATTTCCAAACGATCCGCCAACTCCCCCAGTTCTTCAGGTGTAGACCAGATGGCCGGAATGACGACCATCGTGGCAGCTTCTAACGGTACACCGTTTGAAAAATCATAACGCAGCAGAGGGCGGGGGCGGTAAAAGCGTTCGATTCCCAAATGATGCCAAGCGATAACCCACTCGCTCACGGGAAGGGTCAGCGCAAGCAATACCGCGACCCACCCTTGCGGTGTCAAGCCGCGTCCACTGCCGATCCAGGCGGCAGCGGCAATTAAGGCAGGCGCGAACAATGCGATGAGCAAAGCAAAGTAAGTGCCGGTAGCCCGTTGGACAATACCGGCTCCCGGAAAATGCCGGGGATGGCCACATTGCCGCAACGAATGCATTAACTTTCTGATTCCGGCAGGCTCGAACAAATAATAAGCAACAAACGTCGGGCGAGGCAGGTCACCCATCTCGGCCGGCATCTTCTCGCGGTCCCCGGACACCCGTTCTAGCTCTTCCTGCGCGAGTGCCACGGAATGACTTGCGATCAAGTTTTCGGGCATACGCATACGGCGGGCCAATACTTCTATGCGATCAAGAATCTCATTCCTGCTGTCAGAATCAAGCAAGAGATAGACGCCCGTGCTTTCCTGACGAAGCGTTCGGTCGAGCAAGCTTATCCGTTCGAACAGGCCATTCCAGTCCCCGCGCTCGTTGTTGCGCAAGCTTGTAATCAAATTTCCAGCCGTCACCTGATAGGCGGCCTGAAGCTGATGCTCGTAGGATACGATGCGATCGAGGTCGTCTGAACCGTTCTCAAATTTGCACATCAACCATTCGCGCACGGAAGCGGAATCGTCGGCCCACTCCCGCAGGTGACTGATCAAGTGAACGATCCATGGACCGGATAGCGGAACGGCCTGACCCGCCGCTTCCAATTGGGCGTTGATCGCTTCCGGATTTAACTTGGAAGGCTCTATCCGTGAAAGCAACCGTTCAACTTCCATGCAAACCTCTCGGCGATCACGCGCGAGTGCCATCGTTTCGGCCAGCCTTTTGATCAAGGCCACCCGAAGGATGAGCGGGGTGGACCGGGTCTCGGCAAGCGTCAATGCGGAAACTTCCTGATAAGCGACCAGATAGGAAACAAAGGATTCCTCATTCCATATAGCGTCGACCTGCTCCAAATAATCTTCGCATAGAGATTGAATACGCAATATCCCGTTCTTTCCAAGTCGCGGCAAATAACCAAGCGAGCGATTGGATAATTGAGCTCTCACTTCCAATGCCTGTTCCTCGATAAATTCTGCATTGTCAAGCAGCCATTCTTCCGCAGGCTGACCACAACCTGCTTGACGATCCTGCAAAGAAAGGACAAATGCCCGTAAACTCTCTATGTCCGAATCGAATTGATTCCATAAGTATTTTGGCTGGGCCCGTGCTGCAGTTGGGGTGTGCTGCAAGGCAAGTTCACATGCTTTTTGACAAAGTTTTTCCTTGTTATATGCCATTGGCTCCTCCGGAGAATCAGTTGGTCAAATATTCATGCAGTACTGTTCGCATCAGGATAACGAAGAGTTCCGGACAATCAAATTATTGCCAATGTCGCATGGTTTTATGAGTGGATCCCAAATCTTGCGCAGTAAAAACAAAAGACGACCATCTGGTGAAAGGTCGCCTTCTTAAGATCAGCCGAAATATAACCCGCTAGAATGGCGGGATTGCACGAGTCATTTTTTACTTTTAGCCACATAT
>NZ_KK082159.1 GCF_000598065.1 Paenibacillus darwinianus
TGCGCCGTCGATCTCTGCGGATTCGTACAATTCCTTCGGGATGTTCTGCAGCCCGGCCATGAAATAAAGCAGATTGATGCCGATCCAACGCCAAGCCGCCAGCGTGATCAGCGTGATCATCGCCAGGTTCTCCTTGCCGAGCCAGCGCTGCTTCTCGAAGCCGAGCGAGGTGACGAACGTATTCATCAGCGACCCTTCCAACTCGCCGAAAGCCAGCCGGAAGATCGTTCCCGCGACCACAACGGACGTCAGCGCCGGAATAAAAAGCGTGGAACGGAAAAAGTTTTTGGCGATCATCGTCTTCGAATTCAGAAAAACGGCCAGTATCAACGGGATTGGAATCAGAATCAGAATCGAATAGAGCGTGTATTTGCTGCTGTTGACGATCGCTTTGAGAAACGTGGGGTTCCACAGATCCTTATAGTTGGCGAGCCCGATGTATTTAACCTGTCCGGGCAGCACCTCCTGAAAGCTCATATTGATGGCCGACAGGACCGGGTAAACGAAAAATACGGCGAATGAAATAAGAAAAGGCAGCACGAAAATATAAGGAGCGATCTTCTGCGAATATAACATGCCGGACGACGTCCTGACGGCTTTCGGCGTCTCCGCGTGTGAGATTGCTTCAGGCGAGCTGTTTGCCATCGCTGGCCCTCCCTTCGAATAACGGCATGACCGGCCCCGGCGGGCGGGCCGGTTACGCCGTCCGCGTCCGGCTACTTCAATTGGCCGGCCGCTTCGTTCAACACTTTGTCGGCATCTTCATTGTCGAGGAGCGTGCGCACGAGAATCGAAGTTCGGAAGGCGTCAGAAATTGCCGGCGTCTTCTCATTGATGTTTACACCCTCGATTTCATCCTTCACCTCGGTCAGCACATCGAAAATGTCCGGACCGAAATATTCGGTAAATTTGTTCGGCTCGCTCAGCGCCGGATCGGTCCATACATCGGAACGGATCGGATCAAAGCCGAGCTGCTTCCAGATTTCGATGTTTCCTTCCTTCGACAGCTTGGCGAAAGCGAGGAACGCTTTTGCCAGGTCCGCGTTCTTCGAGGTCTTCATGACCGCCGTGCCCGTACCGCCCATACCTGCGGACCGCGGCTGGCCCTCTTCCCATGCCGGCATCGGCTTGATGATGATTTTGCCTTTCAGATCGGGCATGTAATCAACGAAACGCCCCATGTACCACATCGGCATCCAGACGGAGGCGGCGCCGCCGCTGTTCATAAGTCCGTAGTATTCTTCCGTATGATGGTTGCCTCCGGGCGCAGGAATCGCGATCCCTTGTTTGAGCAGGTTTTGCTGCCATTTGATCGGTTCCGCCACGATAGGGCTCGTAATGTTGACTTGTCCGTCGGCCGTCTGGAAGTCGTCATTGCCCGGCGCTTGGGAGACCTGCGGCCAGAGGGACCACAAGTCGGCGGTTTCGAGCGTCGTCATCGGAACTCCCGTTGCGTCCAGCACCTGTTTGCCCGCCGCCTCATAATCGGCCCAGGTCTTGATGTCGTCGGCGTTCACGCCGGCCTTGTCGAGAATTTCCTTGTTGTAGTAAATGATGGCCGCGCCGACGTGAAAGTCGATGCCGTAATACTGGCCGTCCTTGGCATAAATATCGAGCCTCGATTTCACCACATTGTTAATCTCCGGATCGATAACGTCGTTCAGCGGGAGAAGCTGGGGCTCTCCCTTGAGGAAGTTCGGAAACTTGTTGAGCTCGATGTCCGCGATATCCGGCGCGCCCGTTCCGGATTGAAGCGCGACCAACAGCTTGTTGTGCATATCGTCATAAGGGAAAGTGTTGGCGACCAATTCGATTTGCCGGTCGGGATTGGCTTCGTTCCATCGTTTGGCCATTTCCTCATAAAACGTTTGATGCAGCTCGTTGAATGTCCAGAATTGCAGCTTTGTCGGCGAGCCGTTAGCCGCGCCGCCGGCCGCTTTGTCGGTTTCTTCGGCCGGACTGCCGCTGCCGCCGGAACAAGCCGACAGGATGACCGTGAGCGCCAGCAGAAGAGACAGCATCGTAACCCATTGCTTTCTCACTTCTTTTCCCCCTCAATAAATTGATTTGTTATGCTTAACTCCCTCGGGAGTGGAAGCCGGGCAAGGAAGAAATAAACTGGTCAAAACGCTGCCTGATTTAATTTAAGTATTTATAAAACATTTCATGCTTTTATAATATATAGCCCGTTTTTGTTTGTCAACACGAAAATGAATGCGTTTTCCGAGAAGTTTTATATAGGTTTAAATAAAGTGATCCGACATTTTTTTTGGTTTCGACGGCGGGTACGGACCGGTTTTCTCGCTTTTGGCAGGGTTGGATTGTCGCGGCGATAGCGAAAGGCACGTTTTGCGCCAATGAACGTTTCACTTTCTAATTTTTGTGTTTTGATTTATAATAACTTAAAACAATCGCAGATTGGAGAGAGGTGATGCACCGGTGATACATATAAAGGAGCTCCGATCGGGTTTAAATATTTTTAAAGCGCTCAGTTCCGAGATCCGAATCGAAATACTGGAGCTTCTTACGAAGCACGACAGTCTCAATCTGAACGAGATCGCGGAGAAGCTCGGTCTCACCAACGGCGCGATTACGATGCACATCCGCAAGCTGGAAGAGAGCGGACTGATCGATATTACGACCGCCGTCGGCCGGCACGGCATCCAGAAAATATGCTATTTGAACGAGGATACGCTTTCGGTCGATCTCAAAAACAAGAGTGCGGGAAATGCCAACGTATACGAGGTTGAAGTCAAGGTCGGCCACTATAGCGATTACAACGCGGAACCGACCTGCGGACTGGCGACCAAGGACAGCATTGTGGGCGAATTCGACAATCCTCGCTATTTTGCCGACCCGCAGCGGATCAACGCCGGTATCGTCTGGCTGACCAGAGGGTTTCTGGAGTACCGGATTCCCAATTATCTGAAGCCGAATCAACGTTTCAGCGAGCTGCAGTTCATCATGGAGCTTAGCTCGGAAGCGCCGGGCTATAATGAGGATTATCCTTCGGATATCTCGTTCAGCGTGAACGGCGTGGAGGCGGGGGTATGGACGTCGCCGGGGGATTTCGGGAAGGAGAGAGGGACATACAACCCGGAGTGGTGGCCGCCCCATTTGAACCAATACGGGTTGATCAAGCTGCTGCGGATTAATGACAACGGCTCCTTCATCGACGGGTGTCTGATCTCCAATGTGACGATATCCGATCTTCGGTTGAAGCAGAATGGAGACATCAAATTCAGAATCGGCGTATCGGATACCGGCCGCGCCGGCGGATTGACGATATTCGGGGAGAACTTCGGCAACTACAAGCAGGATCTGATCGCGCGGGTCATTTATGACGTCGCGACTTCGTGATTGAAGAGCGTGAGGGCGCGCAGCGCAGTCGTTCAGCGTGTCGTTCAATCCATTGACGAGGGGAGGGTCTCGAACCTGCATAGGGCGTTTGATAGGCAGGCGAGCGGGCGAAAAATTACTTCTGCGCATATGGCAGTATTATACTATTTTCCACTTGCATCTGCGGTTTAGCAAGTATAATAAGGGCTGCGCCCCGGTCGACGCAAATGGCCGAGGACGCAGCTCTTTCGTCTTTTGACACGTTTTGCCGCGGAAAGCACATAAAAAGTAAAAAATCTAAACATCAATGCTTGAATTTTTACATTATCGGACGGGCCTTTTCCCTGTAAAGTTGTGCTTGTAAGCGCTATTATCTTGTTGAGGGGGATAAACGAATGAAGAAACGGCGCACATTGAGCTTGATTGCCGCAGCAACACTTACCGTTGTGTTAACGGC
Organism: Paenibacillus darwinianus; assembly: GCF_000598065.1. Lineage (GTDB taxonomy): Bacteria > Bacillota > Bacilli > Paenibacillales > Paenibacillaceae > Paenibacillus_I > Paenibacillus_I darwinianus. The sequence continues at coordinate 3,797 of NZ_KK082159.1, forward strand.
TTGCGGGGGCAATAGCGGCGGCAATGCCGGAACCGGCGGAAGCGAAAGCGGAGCAAGCGGCGCGGCGGCCAACGCCGGAGGCACAAAAGAGAACGTCACGATTACGTTCCAGACGCTGCAGACGGACAAGTCGACGCCGCAGTATCAGGTCGAGGAAGAAATCGCGAACAATTATATGAAGGAAAACCCGAATGTCAAAATCGAGTGGGACCGCCTGGATATCGAGCAGCAGAAGGTAAAGCTGAAAACACAGGCCGCATCGGGCGAAGTATCCGACATCACGATGGTCAACCCCGGCGCGCAGCTGCAGCCGTTTGCGGACGGCAAAGTGCTCGCGCCGCTGAACGATATGCTCGACGATGAGCTGAAAGGGACGTTCCTCGAAGGCGTACTGGATTATTACACGTTCGACGGCAACGTCTATGCGCTGCCCTACAATATGAATATCGCCGGCATCTATTACAACAAGGAATTGTTCGAGAAGGCCGGCGTTCAGCCGCCTGCCACCTATGAGGATATTATCGCATCGATTCCGAAGTTCAAGGAAGCGGGCATTCCGGCGATGATGGTTGCGGGCAAAGACAGATGGCCGCTGTCCTTCATGTTCACGAACATTTTGCAGCGCGTGAACGGCGGGCCGAAGTTTCTGGACGAGGTGGTCGCAGGCAACAAGCAGTTCACGGACCCGGTATTTGTCGAAGCGATCCAGAAGTTGCAGGACCTGATCAAGGCCGGCGCATACCAGGAAGGCGCAGCTACGTACGATTACAACACGACGTCTCAGCAATTCCGCGACGGCCAGGGCGCCATGTATTACATGGGCACCTGGGAGGTTTCGGCGATCGATGCTTCGGAGGCGGTTAAGGGCAAAATCGGTTTCTTGCCGTTCCCGAGCGTCGGCGGCAAAGGCGGCGCCGGCGACTATGTCATCGCTCCTGGAACCGCATATGCGCTCGGCGCCAACAGCGAGAATCTGGATGAAAGCAAGAAGTTCCTGAAATATTTGCTGATGAACTATCCGAAGGTCGCGTTTGAGAAAAAAGCGGCCGTCGGCCTGGCGCAGAAGGTAGACGGCGATATGAAGGCGGCAGGCTACTCTCAGCTTGCAATCGATGTAATGGCTCTCTTCAATCAGGTAAAAGGCGGCGATATGAACTTTGACAACGTCATCGAGCCGGCAACGACCCAGGTTCACCTGAATGGGCTGCAAAGCCTGCTTGTGGACGATGGCGTAAAGGCCGAGGAGCTCGCGCAGCAGCATCAAACTTCATGGGAAGCAAGCAAAAAATAAAAGAGGATCAGCGCGAAGGGAGCCGAGGGGTTCCCTTCGCCGCTCCTGACATCCGTTCACGGGAGGTGAACGGGCATCGCTGGGAGGGGAAACGGATGAATGGTGTATTGAGAGTAAGCAAGGGAACGATCACCGTTTTCGTGCTTCCGTGTTTGTTGTTTTACCTGGCATTCGTCTTCGCGCCGATTCTCGTATCGGTCTATTATTCCCTGATGGAATGGGCAGGGATGGGCGATGCCGTGTTCATCGGGTTGGATAATTACATTTTCATGTTCACGCAGGACCCGATTTTCTGGCCGTCGGTCTTAAGGACCTTGTACATTTCGCTGTTCTCGCTGGCCCAGATTCCGATTGCGATCGTGGTAGCGATCCTGCTCAGCCGCTACGTCCGCAGGCCGAATTTTCTGGTGTCGAGCTATTTTCTGCCGGTTATCCTGTCCGTCGTCGTCATCGGCCAGCTCTGGAAAGCAATCTACAATCCGGCCTCGCTGGGCGGTATGCTGAACAAGTTGCTGACGGCGGCAGGCCTCGACTCCTGGACACGGACGTGGCTGGCGGATACGGATATCGCGATTTTCGCCCTCTGCTTCGTCATTCTGTGGCAGTATATCGGCTACCACGTGCTGATCCAATTTACCGGCGTGCAAAATATTTCGTCCGACATCTACGAGGCGGCGAGCATCGACGGCGCGGAGGGCTGGAGGGCGGACCGGCATATTACGTTGCCGCTGATGGCACCGGTCATCAAAATTTCCGTCGTGCTTGCCGTCATCGGCTCGCTGAAGGCGTTTGACCTGATCGTCGTCATGACGGGCGGCGGGCCGGCCGACAGCACGCAGGTTATTTCCACGCATATGTATCTGGCGACGTTCAATTCGTTCAAGTACGGATACGGCAGCGCGATTTCTACCTTCCTGGTCGTGTTCTGTCTGGTCATGACCGTTCTGCTCAACCGGCTGTTCAAACGGGCCGAGGAAGCCATCTCTTAAGAAAGGAGCTGGATAACGATGATTACGGAAGCCGCAGGCGCAAGCGTCGCGAAACAGGCGGCGGCAGAGTCCCGTACCGTGAGCTGGCGCAAGGCGAAAAAGCTCGGCGCATGGTGTTTTTTGGCGGTGCTCGCCGTCACACAGCTTTACCCGCTTGTTTGGCTCCTGTTATACTCTTTTAAAACGAACAGTGAAATCATGTCCGGACAGTTTTTCGCGCTCCCGAAAACGTGGCAATGGGAAAATTACACGGATGCGTTTACGTCGGGAAATTATTTGAATTATATCAAGAACAGCATCGTGGTCACGGGCCTGACGCTGCTTCTGACGATTTTCTTCAGCGCGATGGTGTCCTATGCGATCACCCGGTTCCGCTGGCGGTACGGCAACGCCGTTCTGCTGCTGTTCATGATCGGCATTATGATCCCGATCCAGTCGACGCTGCTGCCGCTGATGGTGATTTTTAAGAACATGAATATTTTGAACACGCATCTGTCGATCATCATTCCGTATGTCGCGTTCTCGATCCCGATCGCGGTTTTCATTCTGTCGGGCTTTCTGCGAAGCATTCCGCATGAAATCGAAGAATCGGCGATGATCGACGGCGCATCGATTTACCGCACGTTCCTCTCCATCATTCTGCCGATTACCGTCCCGCCGATCATGACGGTGACGATTCTGACCTTTATCTCGATCTGGAACGAATTTATAATTGCGGCCACGTTCCTTTCGGCGGAGGGACTGAAGACGCTTCCTTTCGGCTTAAACAGCTTTATCGGGCAATACACGGCCAATTACGGCGCGATCGGGGCTTTTCTCGTGCTGGGCGCCCTGCCGGTCATCATTGTTTATTTCATTCTCTCGGAGAAAATAACGAAGGGTATGGTAGCCGGCGCAGTAAAGGGCTGAAGCGGGGAAAGGCTGCCGGCCGCGTCCTGCGGGGGCTAAGCAGGGTTGCTCGGGGGCCGCCTGCCGGGCAGCGGGACTAAGCCGCTGGAACGAAAAGGAATAATCATAGGAGGACGCGGCAGTGAAACGGCTCCGGCTCAATGCGTTCGGCACGCAATTGTTTTTATGGTTTCTGGTGTCCACTTTGGCGCTGCTCGCCGTATTGGGCGGACTTTTTTACCGGTACACGACGCAGCAAATCGAGCTCCGGGTAGGCGAGGCCGCGCAGCGGAACGTATCCCAGGCACTTGTAAATTTCTCCCTGCTCGCAAGAGGGTATGACAGCTTGACCAAGTCGGTTACGGGCAATACGGATATCCAGCGCATGATTTCGGTTGAGGAGCGGGACCCCGCGCTGCAGTTCCGCAAGGAACTGACGATCATGGGCGAGCTCGGCACGATCATGTACAGCTATAACGACGTCAAAGGCATCCATATCATTACGAATACCGGAAATCTCTACAACTACCAGGCGGTCAATTATCCGATCAACGACCGTTTTCTGCAAAGCGACTGGTACAAACAGCTGAGGCAGTCGGACGGGAGCATGGTGTGGGGGGGCATTCTGGAGGAGCCGTTGACCGTTCGGGGAAATAGGCTGTTCACCTTCGGCCGCGTTGTCCGCAATCTGTACGACAGGCAGCCGCTCGGCGTGCTGATCGTGGAAGCCGATCCCCGCGCGTTCATCTCCTCGCTGAACAATTTGTCGATCACGCCGGAGAGCCGGACATTCGTCTACTCCGCCGATAACAGGCTGCTCGTGTCCAGCGATGAAAACGGACTTCCGCCGAAGCTCTCGGCGCTATCGCGGATGCCGTTCCGCGAGCGGGCTTCCGTCGTACGCGACAGCAGCCGCTTGGTCGTGACCGGCAAAGAGCCGTGGTTCGGCTGGAAGCTGCTGAATTATACGTCCAAGCCGGTCGCCCAGGTCGAGCTGGAGAAGGTGAACCGCTACTTCATCCTGTTGACGGTAACGCTGCTGCTGGTCGTCATCGTGATTGCGACGCTGATCTCACGCTCCATATCGAAGCCGATCAAGACGATCGTCCATGAGATGAGGCAGGTGGAGCGCGGCAATTTGAATTTGAATACGCGGCTCTCGACGATGAGGACTTATGACGAAATCCATTATTTGAACGACCATTTCAACCGGATGATTGGAGAGATCAATCAGCTCGTCGAGCGGGTGCGAATGGCGGCGGCAAGCGAAAAAAACGCGGAAATTCATGCGCTGCAATCGCAGGTGAATCCGCATTTTCTATACAATACGCTTGAGATGATTTATTGGCTGCTGGACGAGAAGCATGATGAACGTCTGGCGAACCTGCTCCTGTCGCTGTCCCGCATGTTCCGCTACAGCAGCGACTGGAAGAGCTCCACCGCCACGCTCGGGGAAGAACTTGAGCAGATCCATCATTACTTGACGATTATCCAGGCCCGATCCGACGGACGCATTCATGTGGAGCATGCGGTTTCGGACGAATGGCTGCACACCTCCCTGCCGAAAATGACATTGCAGCCGCTGATCGAGAACGCGGTCATTCACGGTCTGACCGGCCGCGCGGAGCAGGGGCTGGTGCGCATCGCCACAACGGAGTCGGATGAGGGCCAGACGCTTCGGATTCAGATTCAGGATAACGGCAAAGGGATGTCCGCGGCCAGGCTGAACGAGCTTCAAGGCGCGCTTCGAAAGGCGGAGATGCTGGAGCGGAATCGGCCGCAGGAGGCAAAGCGGGGGGCTGTGGAGCAGCAGCAGCTGGGTAGCGAGTCCTCGGGGTCGGGAGCCGGGATGATCAACGTGCACCGGCGCTTGGTCCTCGAATACGGTCCAGGCTATGGCCTGCAAATCGGAAGCGAGGAGAATGCGGGCACGACGGTAACCGTCGTCATTCCCGTGTTGAAGCCGCAGCGTGAGGAGGAGGGAGCAGGCGGTGCACATCTTGGTGGTGGACGATGAGAGAGCGATTCGCGAAGGGATCAAGCGGACGATCGGGAGCGCGTTTCCCCGCATCGGGGTGACGACGGCCGCGTCCGCCGACGAGGCGACCCGGGTGCTGGTGAACGAACCGATCCATGCGGTGTTTCTCGATATTATGATGCCGGGGATGAGCGGTCTTGAGCTGCTGGCGCAGGTGCGCACGACCCATTCGAATATGAAATGGCTGGTCGTCTCCGCCCATTCCGAATTTGCGTTCGCCCAGGAAGCGATGCGGCTGGGCGCGCGCGATTATTTCCTGAAGCCGTTCGGCAAGGACCAGATCGTCAAGGCGGTAACCGCTTTGGAGGCGGAATGGGATGAGGAGCAGCGCCAGATGTCCGGCCAGGCGCTGCTGCAGATGAATTTGAACTATCTGCGCGAAGCCGTCTTCCGGCGTTGGATACAAGGTCTGGATCTCGGTTGTTTTGATTTAACCGCCATCCGGGAAGAACATGAGCGCTTCCATCTGCTCACGGTAAGGCTGGAGAGCAGCCGGGAACTGACGCTGCGCAATTTTATCGCCGAGAACGTGATGTCGGAATATATCGCCATGAATGGACGGGGCTTTATCGTGAGCGTGGAAGGCGACTTTCTCGCGGGCGTCGTAACGCTTGCCGAGGGCGTGACCCCGGAATCGTTCCAAGCCGGCGCGGCTGGGCAGCTCGACAGCTGCCTGAAGGTTCCGTACCGCTTCCATATGAGCGGTTTGCTGACCGATTTTTACGCGATTCCGCAGGAGATCGGCAAGCTGCATGCGGGTGGAACCGGAGGGCTTGCGGCAGTTGGCGCTTCTGATGCCGCAGTTCCCATCGCAGCCGGATACGCAGCCGCTTCCGCTTCATCCGCAGCCGATGCCAAAAACGATGTAATCGACATCGCCCTGCAATACATCAAAGGCAGCTTCAGGAACAACCTTTCGCTTGAGCTGGTCGCTTCGGTCGTTTTTTTGAATCCGGTATATTTCAGCAAGCTGTTCAAGCAGAAAACCGGTTGGGGCTACAAGGAGTACGTGACGCAGCTGCGCATGGAGCGAGCGGCTGAGCTGCTCGCGGCCACGGAGCTGACGGTCACCCGAATCGGGGAGGAGGTCGGCTATCCCGATGTCCGCCATTTCACGCAGGTTTTCCGTAAGTACTACGATATGACGCCGAGCCGGTACCGCGCGGACCGCGCTATAAACTAGTATATCTTCACTCGGATGCGGGATTGACCGGGACGGAATTGTGCGGTGCTGGCGGCACCCATACCTCTAGCCAACGCCGAGAAACGCCCTGCGTCAGCGGGGCGTTTCGTCGTTCCTGGATTGCCGATACCGCAACGGGCTCATGCCGGTCCAACGCTTGAACTGCCGACTGAAGTGGGACAGCTAGGAGTAGCCGAGCCTCGACGCAATTTCCTTGAGCGTGAGCTCGGGCTGGCGAATCATTACTTTCGCCTCCTGCAGCTTGAGCTCCGATAAATACCGCCGTGGCGAAATGCCGTATACCTTGCGAAAAACCTCCTGGCCGTAGCCGGGGCTAATCCCGAGGGACGACGCAATGTCGTGGATGCGGAACATTTGCTCCCCGGATTGCTCCTCGTTGGGCAGGTGCGGATTGAAATTCGCCTTCATGGCTTCAGCGATCGCTTTGGCATATTGCATCGAGGTAGGGGCTAACGGCTTCTCGCCGCCCTTTTCCGCAATCGAAGAAACCATTTGCGCGAGAATGCCGAACAAGCTCCAACAAATGCGCCTACATCCGAAAACGGTCAGCGGTCGAGTACCCGCCCCGCCGCTTGCCGTTGTCATCGGAGCCTGCCGGGAACACAATCCGGTCGTGCTTCATCATCTCCTGCCGGAACGCCGGATCGTCCATGTTAAATGCGTGCAAAAGTAGCGCATCCCTTCCTTCTAAACGCAGCGGTTCACATGCTTGAACCCGGGCAAATTTGCATCATATCGCCGGGGTACAGCAGGTAACGATTTTCCTCCATGACCGTTTCCTGGCAGCCTTCAAGAATCAGGACGATTTCAAATCCGATATGGGATTCCGGCGGCACGCTTCAATCCGGAGAGGTGGAAGCATGAGGGCGAGGAAATTATCATCCGGGCTCATTACCGCCATTCTTGCCGTCGGAGCAGCGCTTTCGTTTTTCCCGATCTATATGGTGCTGATCAATTCGTTCAAGACGCAAGGTCAAATGTTCGAATCGTTCCTGTCGCTGCCGACCAGCCTCAGCTTTGAGAACTATGTGAACGCGTTTAATGAAATCAATCTGCTGAACAGCGCGATTAACTCTGTGATTGTGTCCGCGATCGGCATCGCCGGCATCGTGGTCTGCGCGGCGCTTGCCGGGTACAAGCTGTCCCGGACCGGCGGTCGTGTGAGCGGCGTCATTTTATTCCTGTTCATCGCGTCGATGCTGGTGCCGTTCCATTCCATCATGATCCCGCTCACCCGGATGGCCAAAACGCTGTCGGTTCAAGGCACCACATACGGGCTTGCCCTCATCTATATCGGTCTCGGCGTGAACATGGCGGTCTTCCTGTACCACGGATTCGTCAAGTCGATTCCGAGAGAGCTGGAGGAAGCGGCTGCGATCGACGGCTGCGGCGAGTTCCAAACGTTCTTCCGCATCATTTTCCCGCTGCTGCTGCCGATCACCGTTACGATTGCGATTCTGAATTTCCTGTGGATCTGGAACGACTTCCTGCTGCCGCTCCTCATGCTGACGAATGCGGATCGGTACACCCTGATTCTGTCGACCAACATGCTGTTCGGCGAGTATAACAAGGAATGGTCGCTCATTCTGGCCGCGCTCGTCCTGACGGCGATTCCGGTCATCATTATTTACGGCTTCTTTCAGAAGTTCATTATGCACGGTATTGCCGAAGGAGCGATCAAAGGCTGATGAATATGGATCAATTGCTGTACGGCGTCGCTTATTACGACGAATATATGCCTTATGACAGGCTGCAGGAAGACATCCGGATGATGAAGGAAGCGGGCATCAACACGGTTCGCATCGCGGAATCGACCTGGAGCTCGCATGAGCCGCAGAACGGCGTGTTCGATTTCAGCTCCGTCGACCGGGTGCTCGACGCGATGCATCAGGCAGGCATCCGCGTCATTGTGGGAACGCCGACCTATGCGATTCCGACATGGATGGCGAAGGAGTATCCTGATGTGCTGGCTGTCACCGCCAAGGGACCGGGACGCTACGGCGCGCGCCAGATCATGGACATTACCAATCCCGTGTACCTGTACTACGCCGAGCGGATCATCCGCAAGCTGATCGACCGGGTGAAGGACCATCCGGCCGTTATCGGCTATCAGACGGACAACGAGACGAAGCATTATGACACGGCCGGGCCGAATGTCCAGCTGGGGTTCGTGAAATATATGCGCGTGCGAATATGGTGGCATATTGGCATTGGCACTCGATCCACAACTCGTTCGAGACGTATTGGAAGGGTCTGCTGAGCCACGATTTTCAGCCGAATCCGGTGTATAACGAGGCGAAGACGATCGGCCGGGATTTTGCCAGGTTGAGCAAGCAGCTGGTCAATTTGCGCAAGCGCAGCCGGGTAGCGGTCATGGTCAGCAACGAGGCGCTGTCGGCGATGGAATGGTTCAAGCTCCCAGACGGCAAAACCTATAACGACGTCGTGCGCTGGATGTACGACGAGCTCTACAAAATGAATGTGGAGTGCGATTTCATTCAGCCGTCCAGCGAGCGGCTGGGCGAGTATTCGCTGATCGTCGTTCCGGCGCTGTACGCCGTACCGGACGACGCTTTGGAGCGGCTGAACGCATTCGTGAAGGGCGGCGGCCATGCCGTTTACTCCTTCAAGAGCGGGTTTACGGACGAGAATGTGAAGGTCCGCACGTCGCAGCAGCCGGGGATCATCGGGGAGGCCTGCGGCGTTTCGTACAGCATGTTTGCGGAACCGAAGACTGTCGGGCTAACCGGCGGCTCGCTCGCTTTGAACGAGGAAGCGGGCTCCGTGGGCACGTGGATGGAGTTGCTGACGCCGACGACTGCGGAGACGGAGGTACTGGCCGCCTACGATCATCCGCAATGGGGACAATATGCGGCGATCACGCGCAACCGGTTCGGGCAGGGGACGGCAACCTATGTCGGCTGCATGACAAGCCCGGAGACGATCAGCCGCGTGCTGAAAAGCGCTGTGCAAGAGGCCGGGCTATGGGGAGACGACCAGGAGCTCGCGTTCCCGCTCATCGTGAAGACAGGCCTTAATGCGGACGACCGGCGTATCCGGTATTACTTCAACTATTCAAGCAAGGCGGTATCGTTCCGCTTCGCGCACAGCGACGGACGGGAGCTGCTGGCGAATGTGTCGGTTGCGGCAGGCGAGCAGCTGGAGATCGAGCCTTGGGGCGTACGCATTGGGTGCAAGCGGGCAGACCTGTAATGTGCTGCGCATGGAACGCGCGGCGTAGCTGCTTGCGGCGACGGAGATCGATCACGGTCACCAGAGTCGGCGAAGAGGTCGGGTATCCGGACGTCAGCCACTTCATGCAGGTATTCCGCAAATACTACACCACGACGCCGGGCCAGTATCGCGCGGACGGTGGCGGCACGCCGTGCCGTTACCGGAACGATTTTGCGTATTCGGCGATGGCTAGCGGCATCCCGTGCCGCTAATGAGCCGAAAGTGTGCAATAGCGACGTCCCGCCATCAGCGGGGCTGTTCATTCCCGAGTGGAGGCGACCGGCTGCCGGTCTTTGTTATGGCGTTTTGCTGCTGCGCTGTTGCGGCTGCTGCGGAATTGCTTCGGCGTCATGCCGGCGTGCTTTTTGAACACCTTCGTAAAGTAGCTTTGGTCGTTGAACTGCAGGCGCGCGCCGATGTCCGCCAAGGGCATGTCCGTAAGCTCTAGCAGCTTCTTCGCTTCCTCGATCCGTTCCCGCTGAATGTACTCGCTAACGGGGGTTCCGACCTCTTTCTTGAACAGCTGAGACAGGTAGCTGGCATTAAGGCCGGTCACAGCGGCAAGGTGCTCCAATGTAATGTCCTCATATAATCGGTTGAAAATGATGTTCCGGCACAGCGCCACCGTTCCGGAGCCTTTCCGTTCCTTGTTCTGCCGCACCCGGTCCGCGAAATCGGCGAACGCCTCGATGAGCGCACGCTCCACCTGGCTGATGTCCTTGAGTTCCTCGATGTGCTGGATATGTAAATCGCTCAGCGTATAGGCGACTTCCCAGAGCAGACCGCCGTCAATGGCGGCCCTTGTCGCAAGCGTGATTGCGGAGATGGCCAAATTTTTCCGGTTGCGGAGATGACTGCGTTTGGAGAGGGTGCCCAATTTGTGAACCTGGATCGAGGCGTGGGCTTTCAGCACCTCCTCCTTGTTTCCGTTGCGGATATGCTGCATCAAGTCCTTTTCTTCCGCCGGGTCGTGATGCAGCAGGCTGTTCTCCCTCCGCCTCGAGAGACTGATATCGATCATGTCAGCCGTAATACCGGCGGGTCGGCGCGAAAGGTTGTGGCTAAGGACGGCATCGATGTCCAGCTTCTCGCCATGGATCAGGTAGTGAATCAATAGGCCGGCGTGCAGCAGCTTCATCGAATCGATCACCGGGAGACTGGCGTAGTGCCGCAGCCACTCCGCGTGCTTGGCATTAGGCACGTCATTGTCGTTCAGCACACCCAGCGCGGTTTTGTCGGGCAGGACCGCAAAAAGCGACGGGCCGATCACCAGGGCGGCTGAAGCCTGCTGCCCGGCGGGGAGGCGCACGATCAGGAAGCTTTCCAAAAAATCGGACGTCCGGATGACGGGCGGATCCGCCGGTGCCGAGCCATCCAGGAACGCAGCGATTTCATCCTGGTCGAAAGGGCGGGCCTGTATGCCGAAGGTCTCAAATATCTGCTTGCAAATATAGGCGATATCGCCCGGTGTCGGTATGCGCATAATGATGCCTCCAGACATCTAACATAAGTACAATTTACATAATAATAATACCATAAATATACCGATGTGTTGCGTTAAGCTTGATGATAAGAAAACGCTTAGCCATTCCTGGGAGGGGTGCGCCCGATGAAGGTACATATCCGTAGTTTGATCGATCAAATGACGCTTGAGGAAAAAGCAGGTCTATGCTCCGGCCTCGATTTCTGGAACACGAAAGGCATCGAAAGACTTGGGATTCCATCGCTCATGGTGACGGATGGACCGCACGGGCTGCGGAAGCAGAAAGAGGGCGCCGACCATCTTGGCCTGCATAACAGTGTGCCGGCTACCTGTTTCCCGTCCGCGGCCGGGATGGCTTCCTCATGGAACCGCGAGCTGATCGGTCAAGTCGGCAAAGCGCTCGGCGAGGAAAGCCAGGCGGAGAACGTGGCCGTTCTGCTGGGACCCGGCGTCAACATTAAGCGGTCGCCGCTGTGCGGCCGGAATTTCGAATATTTCTCGGAGGATCCGTTCCTGTCGTCCGAAATGGCCGCCCATCATATCAAGGGTGTGCAAAGCCAGGGCGTAGGCACCTCGCTGAAGCATTTCGCCGCCAACAATCAGGAGCATCGTCGGATGTCCGTGGATGCGGTCATCGACGAGCGTACGCTGCGCGAGATTTATTTGGCAAGCTTCGAAGGCGCGGTCAAGCAATCCCAGCCATGGAGCGTCATGTGCGCCTATAACCGGGTGAACGGGGAATATGCGTCGGAGAATGAATATCTTCTGACCAAGATTTTGCGGGACGAGTGGGGCTTCGAAGGCTTTGTCGTGTCCGACTGGGGTGCGGTGAACGAGCGCGTGAAAGCGCTGGTTGCCGGACTGGAGCTGGAGATGCCGTCCAGCACAGGCATCGGCGATGCGAAGCTCGTCGCGGCAGTGAGGAGCGGCGAGCTGCCGGAAGAAACGCTGAACCTTGCGGTAGAGCGGTTGCTGACATTCATCTTCAAGGCGGTGGACAACCGGAAGCCGGGCGCAGCCTACGATCCGGAAGCGCATCACGCACTGGCGCGCAAGATGGCGGAGGAGAGCATGGTGCTGCTGAAGAACGAGGACGGCATTCTGCCGCTTCGGAAACAGGGCAAGATCGCCGTGATCGGCGAGTTCGCGAAAAATCCGCGTTATCAGGGCGGAGGCAGCTCACACGTAAATCCGACGAAGCTTGACGATGCGCTGGAAGAGATGGAGGCTATTGCGGGCGCTTCGGTTGCGTTCATGTATGCGCAGGGCTATAAGCTGGAGAGCGACGACATCGACGATTTGCTGGTAGCGGAGGCGAGAGAGACGGCGGGGAAGGGCGATGCAGCCGTGCTGTTCATTGGGTTGCCCGACCGCTATGAATCGGAAGGCTATGACCGTACCCATATGGAGATTCCGGACAATCACCGGGCGTTGATTGAAGCGGTTTCCGAGGTTCAGCCGAACCTGGTCGTCGTGCTCAGCAACGGGTCGCCGGTGGAAATGCCTTGGATCGGCAAGGTGAAGGCCGTACTGGAAGGCTACCTTGGCGGGCAAGCATTCGGCGGGGCCGTGGCGGCGCTGCTGCTCGGCGAGGCCAACCCGAGCGGCAAGCTGGCGGAGACGTTCCCGGTCAAGCTCAGCGACAATCCGTCGTACCTGAATTTCCCGGGCGAAGGCGACAAGGTCGAGTACAAGGAAGGCCTGTTTGTCGGGTACCGCTACTATGACAAGAAGGAAGTCGAGCCGTTATTCCCTTTCGGTCACGGCCTTAGCTACACCAGGTTCGAATATAGTGATCTGAAAGTAGACAAACAGAGCCTTATGGATAACGAGAAGCTGCAGGTAAGCGTTACGGTGGCCAATGCCGGCGGCCGCGCAGGCAAGGAAATTGTCCAGCTGTACGTACGGGATGTAGAGAGCAGCGTGATCCGTCCGCAGAAGGAGCTGAAGGGGTTCGCCAAGGTCGAGCTTCAGCAGGGTGAGCGGAAGACCGTGACCTTCGAATTGGATAAGAGAGCATTTGCCTACTACAATGTCGAGCGCAAGGATTGGCATGTGGAGACCGGAACGTTCGAGCTTCTGGTCGGCCAATCGTCGCGGGAAATTGTACTGTCCGCTGCGGTCGAAGTCGAGTCGAGCGAGCCGCTCGCGGTTGTGTTTGACCGCAATACGAACATCGGCGATTTGATGGCCAATCCGAGGACGGCCGGGAAAGCCAACGCTTTTATCGCGAATTTCGGTTTGGAGGAAGCGCTGGGCGACAATCCCGAGATGTTCCTTGCGATGATGCGGTATATGCCGCTTCGGGCGATGATCGGCTTCGGACAAGGCAAGTATACGGAAGAAATGCTCGCCCGGGATCTGGCGGAATTGAACGGGCTTGCGGCACTCACAAGCTGAGATGGAGGCCTCACTTTCCACAGCGGAAGCCAGGCGAACGGCTAGAAACCGCCGGCTGCAGCTGGTGCTGGTGCTTGGCTCTCTAACGGCACTGGCGCCGCTGTCGATCGATATGTATTTGCCGGCGCTGCCGATGCTGGCCGGCGACTTTCAGGCAAGTTCCGCTTCGGCGCAGCTAAGCTTGACGGCCTTTTTTCTTGGGCTCGCATGCGGTCAGCTGATTGCGGGGCCGGTCAGCGACGCGGTAGGGCGTCGGAAGCCGCTGCTCATCGGCATGTCGGTCTACGTGGCCGTTTCCATGCTCGGCGCGGCGGCGCCGTCGATCGAGGTTTTCGTCCTGCTGCGGCTTGTTCAAGGCTTTGCCGGGGCCTTCGGCATCGTGATCGCACGGGCGATCGTGCGCGATTATTATGCCGGAGCCGAGCTGACCAGGTTCTTTGCCATGCTGTCGATGGTTGGCGGGGCCGCCCCGGTTCTGGCCCCTATTGCGGGTGGATTATTACTCGCCGTTATCGCCTGGCCGGGCATATTTCTCGTTCTGGGCGGGCTCGGCGCCTGCATGCTGCTGGCGGCTTTTTACGTCGTGCCGGAAAGCTTGGCAGACGACAACCGCGTCAAGGGAGGACTGGGCAAGTCGCTCTCCGTCATGCGGATGCTGCTGGCCGACCGTGCGTTTATGGGGTATGTGCTGGCATTGGGATTGGTCTCGGCCGGGCTGTTCGCCTACATTGCAGGCTCGCCTTTTGTCTTGCAGGACATATTCGGCGTGTCGCCGCAGGTGTTCAGCTTAATGTTTGCTGCGAACGGCGTCGGCTTTATCGTCGGGAGCCAGCTTGCCGCGCGGTTCGCCCTGCGTTTCGGCGAGAAAAGAGTGCTGGCGTTCGGGCTGTATCTCTCGGCGATCAACGGTTTGATTCTGCTGCTGATTCTGATTGGCGGAGCCGGTTTGACCTACGTGCTGCCTCCGTTGTTCATCATCGTCTGCTGCATCGGGATCGTCAGCACGGCCGGCTCCTCGCTGGCTCTGCAGAATCATCAGAAGTCGGCGGGCAGCGCGGCAGCCTTGATGGGCCTGTTCTCGATGCTGCTAGGTGCCGTCGCTTCGCCGCTGGTCGGCCTCGGCGGCAGTCTGACGGCTCTGCCGATGGGACTGGTGATCGCCGTCTGCAATATCGGCGCCTTGGGCTGCTACCTGGGCTTGGTTCGTCGCCGGCCGCTGTAAGGGCCGGGCGGCAGGCGGGCCCTCAAGCGCCGGAGGGCAAGGAGGATTGGCTTCGTCCGCCACGCCCCAATAAGCGACCTGCCTTTCGGCGAATACAACGGAGGAGTAGGAATACAAAGGCTGCTATCACGTAGGCGCATCGCGGTTTACGAAGGTGATTTTGAACGCAGATCGAGCTGCGGACGAAGTCGCCTTTTTCATTTGGGAAAATTAAGGGTTTACTCGCATAGACATAAGGGTAATTGGTTTTAACCATGGTTAACAGGGCTGAGTAGGAAAGGATGAGGCTATCGGTTATGATCACATTTCGTCAGGTAAACAAGCACTTTGGCAGCAATCATGTGCTTCGCGACATCCGCTTACATATTGAGCAGGGAGAAGTCGTCGTCGTCATCGGCCCTTCCGGCTCGGGGAAGAGCACGCTCATCCGCTGCATCAACCGGATGGAGACAGTAGAAAGCGGCGAGCTGAGCGTGAACGGCGTCAATGTGAACGACCGGCGCACGGACATTAACAAGCTGCGGCGAAACATCGGCATGGTATTCCAGCATTTCAATCTGTATCCGCATATGAAGGTCATCGACAACATCACGCTTGCTCCCATTCGAGTGAACGGCGTGCCGCCGAAGGAAGCGAGGGAAACCGCCTTGTTTTACCTGGAGAAGGTAGGCATTCCCGAGAAAGCGGACGCTTACCCGTCCCAGCTGTCGGGGGGGCAGCAGCAGCGTGTTGCCATTGCGCGCGGTCTGGCGATGAAGCCGGACATTATGCTGTTCGACGAGCCGACTTCGGCGCTGGACCCAGAGATGATCGGCGAGGTGCTGGACGTTATGAAGACGCTCGCCCGCGAAGGCATGACCATGATTGTCGTGACGCATGAAATGGGCTTCGCCCGCGAGGTGGCTGACCGTGTCGTGTTCATGGATCAGGGAGCGATTGTGGAGGAAAATGAGCCGGAGGCTTTTTTCTCGAATCCGCGGGAGGAGCGGGCAAAGCTGTTTTTAAGCAGGCTGCTGCACCACTGAATGCTCGCCAAAAAGGGAAGCGAAGCTCCGCGGCGTATTCCGATTGCTGCTCGGGAACCCGTAATGAGAAATCATATCGCGCAATCGGAGAGGAGAAGGTTCATGAAACAACGTCAGGGGAAGCCGTTCACCGGAATATTGCTGGTCTGCATGCTGCTTGTACTGTCCGCTTGCGGCGGAGGAAATTCGTCGGGGGGCAGCGGCGGCGAAGGCACGGTTACGGGTGGGGCCGGCGAGGCCGAAAGCGGCATTATCGCCAAAATCAAGGAACGCGGCAAGCTGGTCGCCGGCGTTAAATACGATACCAAGCTGTTCGGCTTGAAGGACCCGGGCACAGGCGTGGTTGAGGGCTTTGACGTCGACATGGCCAAGGCGCTCGCCAAAAAGCTGATCGGCGACGAAACGAAGCTGGAGCTGAAAGAGGTTACCTCCAAAACGCGGATGCCAATGCTCAACAACGGCGAGATCGATCTCATCATCGCGACGATGACGATTACCGAGGATCGCAAGAAAGAGGTCGATTTCTCGGACGTTTACTTCAAGGCCGGACAGTCGCTGCTCGTCAAGAAAGGCAGCCCGATCCGCAGCATCGACGACGTCACCGCCGATACGAAGGTGCTCGGCGTCAAAGGCGCTACCTCGATCAAGAACATCGAGGAGAAAGTGGACGGACTTCGGGTACAGCAATATGAGAACTACCAGGAAGCCTTCACGGCGCTGCGTGCGGGGCAAGGCGAGGTGCTGACGACGGATAACGCGATCCTGTTCGGCATGTCGCAGCAGGATCCGAATTACGAGGTCGTCGGCGGCACGTTCACCGACGAGCCGTACGGCATCGCTGTCAAGAAAGGCGAGACGGGGCTGGTCGAAGCGGTTAACGAGCTGCTGAAGGAAATGAAGGACAGCGGCGAATATGCGAAGCAATATGAGAAGTGGATGGGTGAGGCGCCGCCGGCAGAGTAAAGACGGAGAACGGAAAACGTCCCTTTCCGAATTGGCGGAAAGGGACGTTTTTGCTTAAAGATTTTATATTCTTTGAGGGTTATTTTGTAGAGGGAGGAGTGAACGGGGATGATCGATTTCGCGCTGTTGTTCGATTACTCGGAGGAATATATGGAAGGCTTGCGCAATACGCTCTACGCAAGTCTGATCGCGCTCGCCGGCAGCTTCATGCTCGGCACGATCGTAGCCGTTCTGCGCATGACGCCGGTTCGTCCGCTGAGGTGGCTCGGCAGGGCCTACGTGGAGTTTTTTCGCAACATACCGCTGCTGTTGGTAGTGTATATCTTTTTTCTGGGCCTGCCGGCATTGGGCATTATCCTAAGCGGCTTCGTATCGGGGACAATCGGCCTGACCGTGTACACGTCCGCTTACATTGCGGAAGCGATCAGGGCGGGCATCATGGCTGTGCCTGCCGGTCAGAGCGAAGCTGCAAGATCGTCGGGCCTGACCTACATTCAGACGATGCGGCATGTCGTGCTTCCGCAGGCGATCAAGATCGTGGTGCCGCCGATCAGCAACCAGTTCCTGAATCTCGTGAAAAACTCATCGATCCTCGGCGTCGTCTCCGGCTTCGACCTGATGTATTACGCCGATATCGTCAATTCGGAAACGTACCAGACGGTGAACGCGCTTTTTATGGCGGCGCTCCTGTACCTTCTGCTCACAATTCCGTTAAGCTATGCGACTCGGCTGCTCGAGAAGCGGCTCGCGCGCACCGGATAAGGAGGAGGGATCGGGATGGATTTTATCGGCGCTTATTCGCCTGACAATTTGTCGTTTTTGATGGAAGGCTTGGGTATGACGCTCAGGCTTGCTCTGCTCGCAATTGCGTTAAGCTTTATCTTCGGCTGTCTCATCGGCGCGATCCGATATGCGCGTGTGCCGGTGCTTTCACAGGTGCTCGGCGCGATTGTGGGAACGATCCGGAATTTGCCGCTGCTGCTGCTCATTTTCTTCGCGCGGTTCGGCCTGCCGGAGCTCGGCCTGCCAATCACGCCGTTCTGGTCGGCGATTCTGGCGCTTACCGTTTTCGAGGCGGCCATGATATCCGAGCTCGTAAGAAGCGGTCTACAGTCCGTAGAGAAAGGGCTGGTCGAAGCGGCGCGCGCTTCCGGCTTGAGCTACATGCAGACGCTGTGGCATATCGTACTGCCTATTGGCTTGCGACGGATGGTGCCGCCCATTGTGAGCCAGTTCATATCGCTGCTCAAGGATACGTCGCTTGTCGTGATTGTGAGTCTGGCAGAGCTTATGCATAACGCAAAAATTATTATGGCTGACTTCGATTTTGTTTTTCCGATTTTGATTCTAGTCGCGTCCATTTATTTCCTGGTAAACTATACGTTGTCGCAGGTGGCGAGGCGGCTTGAAACCCCGCAGCATTAACACGGCGGCGGGATATGCGAAGAAGGCTGGGAAGGCAGGCGGGTTTGACCATTGACACAGCTTACGATTGAAACCATTCTTCTGGTCGCGGTGGGCGGATTTATCGCGGCCTTCATCGACTCCGTCGTCGGCGGAGGCGGCCTGATTTCCGTGCCGGTGCTGCTCGCGGCCGGCCTTCCGCCGCATCTTGCGCTGGGCACCAACAAGCTTGCCAGCTCGATGTCCTCGCTGACGAGCACGCTGTCGTTCATGCGCTCGGGTTATGTGAACCTGCGGTTGACAGGCAGGCTGCTTCCTTTGACCTTAATCGGGGCGGTCGGCGGCACGGTGCTGCTGCAGCAGTTGCCGGCTGACCGGCTTCGCCCGTTGGTAGTTGTCCTGCTCGTGCTGGTAACGGCGTACACTTTGCTGAAAAAAGACTGGGGCAGCGTCAGCTCGTTTCGCTTGCTGACCGCGCTCAGCGGTGTGCTGATTGCGGCGGCGGCACTGCTGCTTGGCGCTTATGACGGTTTTTTCGGACCCGGCACCGGTTCCTTTCTTATTTTTGCTTTCCTGATGCTCGGCTTCGACTTCATGCAGGCGGCCGGCAGCGCAAAGCTGCTCAACTTCGGCAGCAACATCGCCAGCCTCGGTGCGTTCGCCATCTTCGGCATGGTCGAGTATCGGATTGGCTTCATCATGGGGACCGCCATGGTGCTCGGCTCGCTGGCCGGTTCCCGGCTGGCGATCCGGCAGGGCGCGCGCTACGTGCGGCCGCTGTTCATCGGCATCAGCGTTGTGCTAATCGTCCGGCAGGTTTGGACGATGACGGCGGGATAAATGAGCGCTTTCTTCCTGCAGAGCCCTAGGCATAGTGGGTCGGGTGCGCGCGGCCCGGCCGCCGTTTTTTTGGCTCCGCCACCCCTTTCGGTTATACTACTTATGACAAGAAAGCCGATAATAAAGGAGGCAGCGAGATGGCCGTTCAAATCAAGGTGTATTCCGATTATGTGTGTCCATTCTGTTATATCGCCGAGGTGCCTCTGGAGGAGGCAATGAAGGGCAAGGATGTCGCAGTCGAGTGGATGCCATATGAGCTCCGTCCATACCCGAACGAAACGCTTCGTCCCGAGGACGAGTATCTGCCGCGCGTGTGGAACCAGTCGGTGTATCCGATGGCCGAACAATACGGGGTGAATATGGTGCTGCCGCGGGTTTCCCCACAGCCGCATACCCATCTGGCGTTCGAGGGATTCCAGTATGCGAAGGAGCATGGGAAGGGCAATGAATACAACCATCGCATGTTCAAGGCATTTTTTCAGGAGGAGCTGGACATCGGCCAGGTGGATGTGCTGATGAAGCTCGCCGGAGAAATCGGGCTGGATGAGGCGGAGTACCGCGAGGCGCTGGAATCCGGCAAATATCGGGAGGCGCACAAGCAGGCATTGGCTCACGCTTATAATGAAGCGCAGATTACGGCGGTTCCAACGATTGTCATTGGCGAAACGGTGCTGCGCGGCGTACGGTCGCGGGAGGCGCTGGAGCAAGCGATCACCAAGGAGTTGGCCAAACAATCGACCGGCCCGGCTGCTGACGAAGATATGGTTTGCGGACCGGATGGCTGCGACTAATGCGGCTTCGTGACCGGCACCCTATGCGAGAAGGCTCCTGCAGAACGTTGCAGGGGCCTTTGCCTTGTCAGCTCTCGCGGGCGGCGGTGTCTGCTGTATGCGATTTGAAACCAATACCAGAAAAAATGATGAGGCCCCCGTCCCGCCGGCGAATTCCTGATGCGGTTAAGGCTGTCTAGGCATGAGGCCGGGCCCGCCCACGTATACGTTGTAAGACACCGGGAAATGGTGGAGGGTTTGCATCATGGCATTTGGAATGATCGACGTCAGCAAGAAAGGATGATTTGAAAATGGGTATCTTATACGAAATTGTCAATTGTCCAAAGGAAGAGGCGGCCAGGATGGTCGCTTCGATAGCCGCCGCGATGGACATGTCGGATACGAAGGATGCGGCGGATGACGCCGAGAAAGCCGGCGGTCAAGGCGCGGCGCCTTACGAACCGGGCGAAGACTAGCCGATCAGGGCTGGGCTGCGATATGCCCCGGTCGACGATTAGCGTTGAGGCCTTCAAGAATGTCTTCCATGCTGATCGAGACCCTTATCCGCGACGTGGAGCCATCGTAGTATGCCTTGGTCTCCGTTCTGCTGCGGGATCCTCCGTATTCATCATGCCGACCATTGTGCGCACGGAAGAGCGGTTAGGCGTTATAATGGTGGAAAATCAAAAATATAAACGGATAATCGAGGTGTTTGAACATGGGGACATGCAGCATCGATCATTCCCAAGAAGATGTCATTCGGAAGCTGGAAAGCCAACAGAGCTTTTTGCCGGCCCATTTGGGCGAAACGCTGCGTCAATTTTTGAAGAACGAGCATGCGCAGCAAACGTTGAACGAGCTGTTTCATCTTTTGAAAAAATATGATCTCGTTTCTGAAGAAGAGCGGGAAGAGAGAAACGGGAAAATGATCAAGTTGACAAGCTAGCTGAAGAGGAACAGAGGATGGAATGCTGCAAAAAAGGATCGTCGGGCATCAACGCTTGCACCCGTCAAGGCGAACAGGAAAAGCTCCTGCTAAACTTGCACGGATGTTTGATACTGGATCCTTATGCGGGAAAAGCTCCGGTTAATCAAGCTGAAAAGCGGGAGCTTTTCCTGTTGTTTGGTGACGCTTCCTGCCTTTCAAAGGTAGTTCGACTTATAGGGAGTAGATGGAATGATATATGGAAAAGTCACCGACAACATGTAAAAAAATTCAGTAAATTTTCCCATAAACCTGCACAAAAAGCATTTTGCCGCCGAAAACTATTGTGACAGCAATACTATATGATTCAAAACGGAGGGATTTAGTTGAAGAAATCGGTGATGTTGATTGTTGTACTGGCTTTCAGTTTGATGGCCTCCACGACATTGGCGGCTGCAGGACCGAACGACAGAAATAGCGGAAAGCAGGGCAGAGGGGAAATACGGGCATCGTGGGACAAGCAGGATGCAGCGGATGACGATGAGGAGAATTAAGAGGACGACAAGAAAGATGAGCAGAAACCAAAGATTCAAGCGGATAAGGGGAAAGGTAAAGCCGACACGGTAACCGGTTCCGTCTATGGCGATAAGGGTCGTCAGGAAGACGAGCAAGATGAGGATAACGGCGATGATACGGATAATGAGGATAAGAAGAATAAGAAGGATAAGAAAGACAGGAAGGCGGGCGAGCGCATTACCGTACTTCTGAAAATCAAATACAACATTGATGTGAATGCCGAGACTTCGGTGACCGATGTCGTGTACTCGCTCGAGAAGGACGGCGACCTCAAGGCTGCGGCGGATGTGCAAGCAGAGGTTGTGGCG
>NZ_KK082160.1:0-10444 GCF_000598065.1 Paenibacillus darwinianus
CCAGCAGGACTTGAGCTCGTCTAATAGCCCGTGCGGATGACTTGCCTTGAAAGCCGTGTGCGGGAAATCCGCATGCACGGTTTGACGGGGAGTCCGGGGGAGTAATCCCCCGTCTTACCCTACTAAAATATGTTGAAAATGCAAGCTCGCTACCACATGAGCGGATTTCAATTCTTTTTCCACATTAGCTATCACCTATACTTCCATTGCCGCATTTACTATCTTCGATTCGATAGAAGGGAGTGCGCGGCAGATCGATTCCACACTCAACGATGAAGGGAGAAAGTGAATTGCAGGTCAAATACAGCATGAATTTGCATGATATCCCCGGATTGACCGAGGGTGAGCGCGAGTCGTTGCAGCAGGTTGCCGATAAGTTCGTTTTTCGCCTGAACGATTACTATTTGAGATTGATAGACTGGTCGAATCCGGGCGATCCCATCCGTCGTCTTGTCATTCCAAATGCAAGCGAGCTTCGCGAATACGGGCGTTGGGACGCTTCGGATGAGGATACCAACTACGTCGTCAAAGGCTGCCAGCACAAATACAAAACGACGGCGCTGCTCATCGTCTCAGAGGTTTGCGGGGCTTATTGCCGGTTTTGCTTTCGGAAAAGGCTGTTCCGGGCAGACGTGAAGGAAGCGATGCCCGACGTCCAGGAGGGCCTTGACTACATTGCAAGAACGACGGAGATCAACAATGTGCTGCTGACGGGCGGCGATCCGCTGATTCTGGCTACCAAGAAGCTGCGGGGGATCATCGAAGCGCTGCGAGCCATCGATCATGTCAAGATCATTCGGATCGGCTCGAAGCTGCCTTTATTCAATCCGATGCGAATTTACGAGGATGAGGAACTGCTGGATGTGATCCGCACCTATTCCTCGGAGGAAAAACGGATCTATATCATGGCGCATGTCAATCATCCCAGGGAGCTGACGGAAGAAGCGGTCAAATGCTTCAAAGCGTTGTATAACGCGGGCGCGATCGTCGTCAATCAAACGCCTGTGCTTCGGGGGATCAATGACGATCCGGCGGTGCTGGGCGAATTGCTGGATCGGCTGTCGTGGGCGGGCGTGACGCCTTACTATTTTTTTATCAACCGGCCCGTAGCCGGAAACAGCGGGTTCGTTCTTCCGCTTGAAGAGGTTTACCGCATCGTTGAAAGCGCCAAAGCCAGAACGTCCGGACTGGGGAAAAGGGTCAGGCTGTGCATGAGCCACACATCGGGCAAAATTGAGATTCTGGCGATCGAGGACGGAAAAGCATACTTGAAGTATCATCAATCCCGCGAAGGGGAGTACGGCAAATTGATGATTCTCGATTGCCCCAAAGAGGCAACCTGGTTCGACGAGCTCCCGGGACATGAGCAATATTGGCAGAAGCCCGTCAAGCGGACCGACGAAGTCGTGTCCGTGAATGAGCTTCCGGATATGCCGCGCGGCAACGGAGGGCGTGCCAAGGATTTAAAACGAGTGGACCAGAGGTGAATTGGATATGGCTGTTTCCCGCACATCGTCAGCCGATCGAAGCACGTTAGTCGGCGTCCTGCTGGGAAGGAAGCAAATACACAGAATACTGGAAACGCAAGAGGCGTTCAGCAGAGTAAAGGAGCTGGTGGAAGCAAATAAAGTCGCGCATACCGAACTCCATTTTTTTGCAGGCAAGGACGTGGATTTCAAAGAGCGCCGCATTCGCGCCATTCATTTCAATTATGCGGACAACAAATGGGAACGAGGGATACTTGCTTTTCCCGATGTGGTCTACGTGCGCGGCGGTTCCGGTAAACCCGTGAAACAGGTAATCGCGAGGCTAGAGCAAGCGGGCGTTAAGAAAATAAACCCGATTATCGCGTTCAATAAAGGGAAGCTCTATCAGAAATTAAATCTCGATAAAAGCGTGCGTTCCTATCTGCCCGCAACGCAGAGCGTGGAAAATATGGATGAAATCATGAGTATGCTGCAGAAGCTCGGCAAGGTCTATGTCAAGGCATGCCGAGGACGCAAGGGAACGAAGGTGATGCGGATTGAAAAGCTGTCCGGGAACCGGTTTTTATACAGCTATTCCCTTCTGGGCGCATTGGTCCGAAAAACAACGTACGATCGGAGCAGCCTGCAAAGGGCCATCCGCACGTTCTTCAAAGGAAAGAAGGTGATCGTGCAGAAAGCGATCGATCTGGTGAGGGTCGATACGAATCGCCTCTGCGATTTCCGCGCCGAGGTGCAGCGCAATGAGAACGGCGAAATCGAAATTGCAGGCGTCGCCGTACGCGTCGGTCAAAAAAATTCCCCCATCACGACCCATGCAGGCGCATACCGGTATGACACGTATTTGAAAAAGCTGTTCCCCCAGTACTCCAATCAAAGAATATATGGCCTCCTAACCCGAATTCGCGCATTCCTGATGGCGATATACCGCAGTGTGGAAAATACCTATGGGCAATTCGGCGAGATCGGCATCGACTTTGCCGTGGATCGCAACGGCAAGGTATGGCTGATCGAGTGCAACGCGCAATCGGCCAAGGTATCCTTCGGCAAGGCTTACGGAGAGGGGGCGAGAAAGGGATACTTGAACCCGCTGCAGTATGCGAAGACGATTTCACGCAACAATCATCGAACGCATGCCACCCAAGGCGGCAGCTCGGCACAACCGGATGTCGCCAACCGCCGAGGAGCATCCCGTGGCGCCTCGTTCCAGGGCATCGGTTCCCGGAGCTATTTCGATAGTCGCAGCGGCGCTGTCGTAGGCGGCAGGAGGACATCACAGTGATGAACAAAGGGGGGGAGCCTGTTTCGGTAAGGGCTGAATGGCGCACATGAAAAAGAAGCGGCGCGGGGCAGCCCCGTACCGCTTCTTGGTATGATCAAACGAGCATTATTTCTTTGGCGTTGTTGAGATCAGGCAGCTTGGCGACTTCAGAGAGCACTTGCTTCGGAACGCCTTTGTCGACGGTAAGCACCATGATCGCGGCGCCGCCTACAAGCTTGCGTCCGACCTGCATGGTGGCGATGTTGACGTCGTTCGAGCCGAGCAGGGTGCCGACGCGGCCGATGATACCGGGCTTGTCGTTGTGGCTAACCAAAATCAGGTTGCCTTCCGGCGCTACATCGACAGGGTACTTGTCGATTTGCACGATGCGGGCGCCATAGCCGTTCAGCAGCGTTCCGGCCACGAGACGCTCTTCCTGTTTGGTGCGGAGCGAGACGGTGACCAGATTCGTAAAGCCTTTGTGCGCGGTCGATTTCTGGGTGACGATGTTCACGTCGCGCGATTTGGCCAGATGCATAGCGTTGACGACGTTAACCTGATCCGAGCCGAGATGATGCGAAAGGATACCCTTCACAATGTAACGGTTGAGAGGCTGCGTATCGACGTCCGCCAGCTCGCCGGAATAGCTGATCGATATTTCCTGAACGGCGCCTTCGGTCAGTTGGGCGATGAAGCTGCCGAGCTTCTCGCCGAGCGTGAAATAAGGCTGCAGCCTGTTCAGCACGTCGCCGGGAATCGCCGGCATGTTGACCGCGTTTTTGAACGGCTCGTTGCGGAGAATGTGAAGTACCTGCTCCGATACGTCGATCGCCACATTCTCCTGGGCTTCAACGGTAGAAGCGCCGAGATGAGGCGTCACGATAATTCTGGGATGCTTCAGGAACGGATGGTCCGGAGCCGGCGGCTCCACCTCGAACACATCGAATGCGGCCCCGGCGACGATGCCTTGGTCGATCGCTTCGACCAGCGCCTGCTCGTCGATGATGCCGCCGCGTGCGCAATTGACGATGCGCATGCCGTGCTTCATGACCTCGAACTGCGGGCGAGCAATCATATGGCGGGTTTCCGGCGTGAGCGGGGTATGAACCGTCATGAAGTCGGCGTTGCGGACGATGTCCTCAACCGTGGACAGCTTCACGCCGAGCTTCGCAGCGCGCTCTTCTGTCAGGAACGGGTCATAGGCCAAAATTTCCATGCCGAATGCCTTGGCTCTCACGGCTACCTCGCTGCCGATCCGGCCCATGCCGAGCACGCCCAGCTTCTTGTTGCGAAGCTCGACACCAAGGAACGTCTTGCGGTCCCATACGCCGCCGACGGTTTTCGCGTAAGCCTGCGGAATGTGGCGGGCGAGCGCCATCATCATCGCGAAGGTATGCTCGCACGTTGTGATTGTATTGCCGTCCGGCGCATTGATGACGATAATGCCGCGTTCGGTTGCGGCGGCGAGATCGATATTATCGACGCCTACGCCAGCGCGGCCCACTACCTTAAGCTGCTTGCCGGCTTCCATAATGCGTGCTGTGACCTGGGTCTGGCTGCGCACGAGCAGCGCGTCGTATTCACCGATAATGGCGACAAGCTCGTCTTCGCTGAGTCCCGGCTTCTTGTCGACGGCAATGTCGCTTGCGTCGACCAGTTGCTGAATGCCGAGATCGCTGATCGGATCGGATACCAAAACTTTAAACATGAACAAAAACCTCCCAAATTCGTGGCAATAAGTATGGAAAGAAAAAATCCCGCCCCCCGGCAACCCTGCTTCCCGGGACGAGAGATTGCTCCGAAAATCTTATACCGCCGCGCGCCGCCTCACCATGTGTACAAGCCGCGGCTCCCGATGCGTTATTTAACCCTTCCTATTATAACAATGGAGAGGATAATTGCAATCGGCAAACTTGCTGAAATGTGAAAATTTCGTTATTATTGGGCCATAAATCCGAAGGGGGAAGCGAACAAGGCTATGGCCGCCTCCGCCACGATTCGGGCGGAACAGCGGCCATAGCCCTTGCTACAGGGATTCCGTTACGACTGACGCCGGCCGCGATGTTACGAAACGAAGAACGGCAGCTGCGGTAACAGCTCTTTGCCGTAAAAACGCGCTTTGTTCGCTGTAAAATCGCCGATCCGGATCGCTTCCGTGCCGATAAGCAGATCGACGACTGTATTGACGGACTTGGTGCGCATTCTGTCCGCCTGACCCGATGAGAGGAACAAATCCACACGCGCCGTCAGGTCCTGCGGATAGTACGAGGTAAGCAGCTTGCGCCGTTCCAATTGATCCGCCATAAGCTTGTTCTTGATAACGAGCGGCTGCGTTTTCCAGGCGTTCAGATCCATGTTGCCCGCAGTTTCGACATCGGCCGGCATGTTGGGGTCGAGCGACGCGCTCCATTTAAGCATGGCTGTGTAATATTGCTGCTGGGCGATCAGCGCAAATTCCAGCGCTTGTCTGTAATAAGCGTCTTTGCCGAGCTGCGCAACCACCCCTGCGGCGCCCGTCGACCGCGCCTCCGATTGGCTCCGTTCGGCGGCTTGCGCGAACAGCTTTAAGCTCTTGAGCACATTCGTGTGCGACTGGACCAGCAGCGGCGACACGCGGGATACGGTCGCCTTCGACGCTTCCGCGTACTGCTTGTCCGCGAGCGCGGACAGCTCCTTGAGCTTCGCCGAGGGATCCGTGGATAAACCGGTTTTCATTTTGTCGATGTCGGCCACCCATTGACTCACAAATTCACGGTAGGGCAAAAATACGGTATGATAGAAAGAAACGAGATCCTGCTGCTGGTAAGCTGTAACTTTTATCTCGGCATCTCCGTTTAGTTTGTTGGCAGGCGCGTATTTTGCTTCCGTTTTGTCCGCGCCCACCTTGATGCCGACAAAAAATGCCGCTACGGCCACGATTAGCATTAAGATGAAGCCTAGGCTGAACAACATTTCGGTGCGGGTCAATCTCTTTTCCATGACAGTCTCCTTCAATCTAGTTAGTGGATAGTATAGAGTAAGATGATGAAAAAAGAAATATAGGCGGATAATATGAAAAAAATCGACTTGAAAAACATCAAGATACGCAAAGTGACCGTCGACGAGCTGGATGATCGCATGCTGCTCATCAATCTTTACGCGACGCAGGCTCTTACTTTTGTTATCGGCTTGATCTGGATTTTTTTTCAGCGGCAAAATCCGATTTCTCTGTGGAACATTCCGCCGGGAATGGCGTTCGTGTATTGGGGGATCGGGTTGGGGGCGGCCGTGATCGCGGTCGATCTGCTTCTGTCGCGTTGGATACCCGATGAAGCGGCGGACGACGGCGGCGTCAACGATCGCTTGTTCCGCAACCGGCCCGTCTGGCATATCCTGCTCATTTCCTTTGTCGTCTCCATCTGCGAGGAGCTGTTGTTTCGCGGAGCGATTCAGCATTCATTCGGCCCTTATTGGACCAGCATTATATTCGCGGCCATTCATGTGCGTTATTTGCGCCACTGGATACCTACCGGCCTCGTCTTTTCAATCAGCTACGGCTTGGGCTGGATCTACGTGCAGACCGGAACGCTTTGGGCGCCTGTGCTGGCACACTTTGCCGTGGATGCCATCATGGGCTTAATCATACGTTTTCGGAGGGAATCATGAGCGATTTTACGCAGGAAGAGACGATGAAACCCAGAAATCGAAGCGCATGGCAAGACAAAACGGCGCAGGCGGTGCAGGGCCGGAAGGACAAACCCAGGCTGCCGCCGCGCAGTACGAAACATCCCTCGAACAAGCAGCAAATGGCCAAATGGTTCTACCATACGCTAATATTTCTGTTTCTTGTGCTGGCCGCCGGCTTGTTTCTGTTTGGGCGCCAGCTCGCGGGCAATCCATAATTCGGAGAGGGGCGAGCGGAATGCTGTGGCCTGTGGCAATTGCGGCCGGAGCGGCCGTCGGACTGGTCGTCCGGATGGCGTATGAAGCCTTTCGCGCGACGGTCCGTGTGGAGGAGATCGTGCTGCCGCGTCTGCCTGCGTCCTTTGACGGGACGCGTATTTTTTTTATAAGCGATTTGCATCGCCGGACCATTCCGCCGACGCTGATCCGCACGGTAGCGGAGTCGGGCGGCGCCGATCTTGTGTTGGTGGGCGGAGATATGCGGGAGAAAGGGGTGCCGCTGCAGAGGACGAGAAGCAACTTGCGCGCATTGTCGGAGTTGGGGCCGGTTTATGCGGTTTACGGAAATAACGACTACGACGATCGGATCCGCGAGCTGGACGTTTTGCTGCGGGAGGAAAGGGTGACCGTGCTTGCCAACGAATCGGTGCTGCTCGAGCACGCGGACGGCAGCCGTTTCCGTTTGGCCGGGATCGACTATGCGAAAAGCCGCCGCGACCGCGTGGAAATGGCGCTGATCGATCCGATCGATGGAAGCGCGAGTCCTGACCGCGTCTTTACGCTGCTCCTGGCGCATGATCCGGCGATCGCGGACCAGTTGGCGGACGACTCGGCCGGCATGGTCGATCTTATTCTGTCGGGCCACACGCACGGGGGGCAGATCGTGCTGCCTTTTTCCGGCGGCTGGCACCCGGTCAAAGCAGCGCGCCGCTACAGAAGCGGCTGGTTTGCACTGGCGCCGCGCAAACAAACCGGGGGGCACGCCCCGCGGCTGTTCGTGAGCTGCGGCTTCGGCACTACCGGTCTGCCGCTTCGTTTCATGGCGCCTGCCGAATCGCATCTTTTCATTTTGAGAACCGGCGCGCTCAAGCGGCCATAGCGGTTAATGTTTCGTGTCGGTGCCGGACGCTTTCGTTTGGGCCGCTGCCGCTGATGCGGTCCCCGGCAGCTCGATCGTCTCGGGATCGATGAAGCCGTAGCCTTTCGCTTCGAGCTTGGTCAGCAGCCTGTCGAGTGCGTCTGCCGTCCACGGCAGCTCATGCATCAAGATATTGGCTCCGGGGTGCAACTGCTTCATAACGCTCGCGATTACGGCGTCCGGCTTGTTCTTGGCGCTTTTGTCCCAATCGAGCGAGCCGTTGGACCAGGTCATATACAGCAGCCGCTCGTCGGCTGCCGCGGCTTTCACGACATCGCCTCCCGAGCCGAAGGGCGCGCGGAACATTCTCGGCTTTTTGCCGGTCAACTCCTCGACGAGTGTCTGCACATCGCCGATCTGCTTGCGCACTTTCGCTTTGCTCTCGTTCTTTAGATTGATATGATCCCAGGAATGATTGCCGATCGTTTGGCCCCGCTCGGCTATCAGCTTGAGCAGATCGGGATTTTGCATGACACGGTAGCCGTTGACGAAGAACACCGCTTTGGCTTTATGCTTATCCAGCGTGTCCAGCATGTTTGTGAGCCTCTCTTTTTCTTTCGGGCCGTCGTCAAACGTGAGCAGCACGACTTTGTCGGCGACGCCGGGTGCGAGCGGCTCGAACCGGTAATTCTTGTTCATCCGGTACAGGTTTTTTTTCGGCTCGGCCGCTTTATCGGCTTTGTTCGAGGGATCGGGTTTTTCGGTTGGTGCTTGGGTCGTGCTTTTTGTGCCGCTGTCGCCGATTGCACCTCCGCCAGCACCGCCGGCCCCGGTGCTGGCGGATTGTTTTGTGGCCTGATCGCGATTGTCGGTTGCTGCCGCGGAATCCGGAGCAGGCTTGGCGACGTTCTCCTGCGCTGCGGATCCGGACGCGCTCCGATCCGCGGAGCCGCATCCGGCAGCCAGCATCAGCGCCAGCGCCGCCGTCAGCAGCATAGATGTCTTTCTCATGGCGTTTCCTCCGTTTCTGGTGCTTATCCATTGTATCACTTACTCTTTTGGAGCGGCCAGCTACCGTTTTCCTAATATTTAAGCCGAATGGCCCGCCAAGGCAAGGGCAGAATAGGGACGAGGGAATGAATCGCTACTCCAAGGAGGTTTACGGTCATGAAATGGAACGGTTTTATAATGGGTGGCATCGTCGGCGTTGCGGCCGCCGCGTATTTATCCCGGAAGCGCCCGGGCGCTTTCGCTTGGGCGGGCAATGCAACGGGAGACCTCATGTCGGGAATGAAGGGCAGGCTGATCGAAACGGCGCTGAAACGCAAGTTCGGTTCGGAGACCAAAGGCAAGCAGTCGGGAACGGCGGCATCCCGATCGGACGAGAAGTCATGGGATACCATCGAATCGCTGCTTAACGGTGATCCCGAGGTGAAGCGGCAAGCGGACCGCATTCTGTCGGAGTCCTCTTCTGCTTCCCATTAACGGTTGAGGCGAAGGGCCGGCTTTCCGCATGCTCAGCGGGCGCCGGCCCTTTGTTCATCAGCGGATTTTTGCGTATGCTAGTGCAATTCGGGGTAAGACATGATAACATAGTTACATAGAATTTTATTTTAATCACATATTGTATGACGGCTCATACGCTGTTATAACCGATGCTGCAAAGGGGGGATCCCAGCATGAAGATCGAGCGGCTCAGTCAGGACAAGATTCGGATTTTCCTGACGTTCGACGACCTCCTGGAACGGGGAATACAGAAGGATGACATGTGGCGAGAAATACCGAAGGTTCACGAGCTGTTCAGCGAGATGATGGATCAGGCATACAGCGAGCTCGGATTCGATGCCAGCGGCCCTCTTGCGGTCGAAGTTTTCGCTCTCCCGGCACAGGGCATGGTCGTAATCGTGACCCGCGGCAAGACCGAAGCCCACCACAGCGGTTATCCCGGAAGCGACGACGAGCAGGACGAAGATGTGTATGAGATGGAAGTCACGCTGGAGCAAACCGATGTCGTGATGTACGCATTCCGGGATTTCGAGGACGTCATTTCGGTCAGCAAGCAGCTGCTTGCGTCAGGCTTGACCGAGGACGGCCGATTATACGCCTACCGAGGCAAATACATGCTGGCCTTTGATCCGGCCGGCGAAGAGCCTAACCGTAATCACGCTATTATCGCGTTGCTTGCGGAATACGGAGAAGCGACTTCCGTCACGTCGGCTGTGCTGGAGGAATACGGCAAGACCGTCATTGACGCCGGCGCCGTTCGCGAAATTTGCACTCATTTCGAATCTTAATTTATCCGGAAGAGCATCCCGGGCGGTACGCCGTTCGCGGTCGCTCTTTTCTGTTTGTGTGCCGTATTCCGATTTACCTGCATCGCCTCTAGCCGTTTCAATTGCCAAAGGATGGTGTTCAATCCGTGTCCGCACAGAACCATGATTTGATGCTGCAAGCAACCCAAACGGTCATCGAGCAGGCGCTTCGTTCGCTTGGCTACGGAACGGAGATGGTCGAGCTGCTCCGCGAGCCGATGCGCATGATGACGGTCCGTATTCCCGTCCGCATGGACGACGGCTCGACCCGGGTGTTCACGGGCTTTCGCGCCCAGCATAACGATGCCGCGGGACCGACCAAGGGCGGCGTTCGTTTTCATCCCGGCGTCACGGTTGAAGAGGTGAAGGCGCTGTCGATTTGGATGACGTTAAAGTGCGGGATCGCCGACCTGCCATACGGCGGCGGCAAGGGCGGCGTCGTATGCGATCCGCGGAGCATGTCGTTCCGTGAGCTTGAGCGGCTAAGCAGAGGATATGTCCGAGCCATCAGCCAGATCGTCGGACCGACGAAGGATATACCCGCTCCCGACGTGATGACGAATTCCCAAATCATGGCCTGGATGATGGATGAATACAGCCGGATCCGCGAGTTCGACTCGCCGGGATTCATTACGGGCAAGCCGCT
>NZ_KK082160.1:10544-22245 GCF_000598065.1 Paenibacillus darwinianus
GGGCAAGCCGCTCGTGCTCGGCGGGTCGCACGGCCGTGAGACGGCCACCGCACGGGGTGTGACGATCATGATCGAGGAAGCGCTGGCGGCGTCTGGCATTCCGTTGAAAGGGGCGCGGATCGCGGTTCAGGGCTTCGGCAACGCCGGCAGCTTTTTGGCCAAGTTCATGCACGAGGCGGGAGCGAAGGTGGTCGCGATTTCCGATGTGCACGGCGCATTGTACGATCCGGAAGGACTCGACATTCCGCATCTGCTGGACAAACGTGACTCGTTCGGCGCGGTTACCAATCTGTTCAAGAACACGCTGACGAACGGGGAGCTGCTTGAGCTGGACTGCGACGTGCTGGTGCCTGCGGCGATCGAGAATCAGATCACGGCGGACAACGCCAGCCGCATCAAGGCGAGAACCATCGTCGAGGCCGCTAACGGACCGACGACGCTGGAAGCGACCCACATGCTTCACGACCGGGGCGTGCTGCTCGTCCCGGACGTGCTGGCCAGCGCCGGCGGCGTTATTGTCTCCTATTTCGAATGGGTGCAGAACAATCAGGGCTATTACTGGTCGGAGCGGGAAGTGGAAGGGAAGCTTCATGCCATGATGGTTCGCGGTTTCCAGGACGTGTATGAACTGCATCGGACGCGCAGGGTCGATATGCGGCTTGCCGCTTATATGGCGGGCGTGCGCAGAACTGCAGAAGCGGTTCGGTACCGCGGCTGGGTGTGAGAGGACCGCTGCGGAAAGAGAGGAGGTTCGGTTGTTCATGCTGTTGTTTTCCATACTGACCGCGGCCGTCGCTCCGGGCGTGTCGCTGCTGACGTATTTATATTTGAAGGACCGCTATGACGCCGAACCGATCCATATGGTGCTCCGTCTCTTTGTGCTCGGCATGCTGATTGTGTTTCCGATTGCCGTTATACAGCGCGGGATGACGCTGTGGCTCGGAGAAGACCCTTTTGTGTTCAGCTTCGTTATCTCGTCCGGTGTGGAGGAGATGATGAAGTGGTTTCTGGTGTATCACATCATCTACAATCATACCGAATTCGACGAGCCTTATGACGGCATCGTCTACGCGGCAGCGGCTTCACTCGGCTTCGCGACGCTTGAGAATGTTCTGTACGCGATTCTTCAGCCGGCCACGTTCGGAACGCTGCTTGTTCGCGCGCTGCTCCCGGTGTCGGGACATGCCTTATTCGGCGTCATTATGGGCTATTACATCGGCAAGGCGAGATTTGCCGGGGACCGTTCGCGTTATTATTTGGTGCTGTCCCTGATCCTGCCGCTTTTCTGGCATGGTCTTTACGATTACATCATGATCACCGTCAAGACGAACTGGATGTGGCTGATCGTGCCGCTCATGGCTTACTTATGGATCCGGGGGGCGCTGAAAATCAAACGGGCCAACGCCCGTTCGCCTTTTCGCCTTGTGACGCGCGAGGATCAGGTTAAATTGTAACGTTTCCGTATATACTGGCTAGGAGATGACGGCCAGGCCGTGCAATCAACCGCCGGGAGGAAAAGCAATGGAACCAGCGAGAGTAAAGGTCAGAATACGCTGCAATTGGTGCGGCGAACGATTTGTCCTCCGCGGCAAGAAGGACAAGGACAAGGACAAGATCGATACGGGCTTCAGAATGTGCCTTTGCGACAACCGCGAAGATTTCGAAATCGAAGAGCAGCCGTCTTAACGATGCACTCATGCATAAAGTTCCTTTCGGCAAACCACACTAACACTAGGTTTGTGAACGAAAGGAGCTTTTGCCATGTATGCGAGATTAAGCGGGGTGCTGTTTCCGATCGTGTCGCTTGTACTGCTTGGCTCAGTCTACTGGGGATATCAGGAGCATCAGGAAAAGAACAGCGTATTGCTGAAGGCGGAGAACCAATACCAGCGAGCCTTCCATGACCTGAGCTTCCACATGGACCAGCTTAACGAGCAGCTCGGCAACACGCTGGCCGTCAACTCGACGTCACAGGCTTATCACCGGAAAGGCCTGGTCAATGTTTGGCGAATCACGAGCGAAGCGCAGAACGAGATCAACCAGTTGCCGCTGACGTTATTGCCGTTCAGCACAACGGAGGAATTTTTGTCTAAAATAGCCAATTTCTCCTATCGAACGTCGGTCCGAGATTTGACGAAGCAGCCGTTGACGGACAAGGAATACGCAACGCTGAAGACGCTCTACAACAATTCAAAGGACATCTCGGCCGATCTGCGAAAAATGCAGGCGAAGGTGTTGCAGAACAACCTGCGCTGGATGGATGTGGAGCTTGCTTTAGCGTCCGAAAGGACGCCTAGCGACAACACGATTATCGACGGCTTCAAGACGATGGACAAAAAAGTGGCCGAGTACCCGGAAATCGACTGGGGGCCGTCGGTGGCCGCCCTTTACGAGAAACGCAACGTCCGCATGCTGACGGGCAAGAAGGCGACGCCGCAAGAAATCGCGCAGAAAGCGGCCGGGTTCCTCGGACTTCGCGATCCGGACGCCGTCAAGGTTACCGAGAACGGGAAAGGGACCGAATACGAATCGTATTCCGCTGTTGTGGTTGCGGCCGAAAACGACCGTAATGTCCAGATGGAATTTACCAAGCAGGGCGGACGGCTGATCTGGTTTATGAACCCGCGCTCTACGGGGAAAGTCCAGAAGGTGTCGCTGCGCGAGGCGGAGCAGGAGGCGCGTCGCTTCCTGAAAGGCAGAGGTTATGCCGATAAGGAGCCGATCAGTTACGACGATGCGGACAATTCGGTTAACATCACGTACGCGTCGGTGCAAGACGGGGTCGTCATTTATCCGGAGAAGCTGACGGTGAAGGTCGCGCTGGACAACGGACAAGTCGTCGGCCTGCAGGCCGCGGATTTTGTCTATGAACAGCATGCGCGCAAGCTGCCTAAGCCGGGCATTTCCGAAGCCGAGGCCCGCAAATTGCTTAACCCGTCCTTCAAGATGGCCGGGATGCGACTGGCGCTGATCGAGAACGAGCTTCGCGAAGAGGTGCTGTGTTACGAATTCAGGGGCCGCATCAATGGCGGCGATTACCGGATTTTCGTCAATGCGGACACCGGAATCGAGGAAAAAATAGAGCACGCCTGACAGATCGACTTCTGCCGGACGGGACCGGAGAATCATTTTCCAAGCTGGTTCAAATCCCGGCCCGCATGCTATAATCGGAGCATACGGGAGGGGGAGCCGAATTGCTGCCGAAAGTGAATCAGACTTTGTTTCTGCAAGTGGCTTCGTCGGACGAAGAGGAAGCCGGAGTTGACTATAAATCCCGCATAGCGGATATGGATGACGACAGGATGATGATCGAGATCCCGATCAATGAGCGAACGGGTCGCTACAAGAAACTGTATCTCGGCGACGAGCTGTCCGCTTTCTTTATTACCGATGGCGGCGTGAAAAACTTTTTCAGCACGCATGTGCTCGGTTTCAAGGACGAGGCGATCCGGCTGATCGCCGTGGAGAAGCCGGATCCGGAGTCGATTACCCAGATGCAGCGCCGAAGCTTTCTGCGCGTCTCGGCCGAGCTGGAGCTCGCCGTGAAGCTAAACGACCATGTGCGTTTTCTGGCGTTAACCGATGATGTCGGCGGCGGCGGCATTTCGTTTATTGCCGAGGGCAAGTGGAAGCTCAAACCGGAGGATATACTAGAGTGCTGGCTGGCGCTGCCCTACAAGAATGGCTCCATCGAGCATGCCAGCTTCCGAATGGAGATCGTGCGCGTAAAGCCGCTCATTATGGGACGCGACCAGATCATGGCCAAGTTTAACGCGATCACCGACGGCGAACGCCAGAAAATTATCCGGTACTGCTTCGAGCGGCAGCTGCAATTCAGAAAAAATTAACGCGTGAATATGGTTCCTCCGCGCCTCCGCCCTATGACGCATAAGATCCCCGGGCTTGGGCAATCCTAGCGGCAGACCGACCCGGCATGGGAAGGGCAAGGGGGCGAATAAACGCGTGAATGGGAATAAAAGCGTCTCAGACAAGGCCCGGATCGCCAAGGCAGACTACCTGTGCGCGAAAATATGGCTATGCATTGCGGCGCTGCTAGCGGCCCTTTTAGTGGCTCAGGCGGCGCTTCGTTTCGACGGCGTTCGACTCATTCTATCCGTAACGGAGCGGCTGGAAGGGCGCCCTATTTCTGGAGACTGTTTTTGCATCCGGCCTTAGCTTGTGATATAATTTTTTCGTTCGCAGGCGTTGCCTGCTTTTTTCTTGAGGGTCGCTGGCTGCGGTTTTTCAACCTGCGACGCGACCGATTCGTGGAGGGATTAATCGTTGTCGACGACGGAACAGCATGATCACGCGAAACGCATCAATATTGCGATCGACGGACCCGCCGGAGCGGGAAAAAGCACGGTTGCGCGCAATGTTGCGCGCCGTTTTGGCTATTTGTACATCGATACGGGAGCCATGTACCGGACCGTCACCTTGGCCGCTCTGAGGCATGGAATCGACGTCCGCGACGAGGCTCGGCTCGAGAAGCTGGTCGCAGAGCTGGACATCGGGCTGGAGCCCGGCGATCCGGTCCAGCACGTCTACCTGAACGGAGAGGACGTCACGGAGGCAATTCGCTCGAGGGAAGTCACCCAATCGGTTTCAGCTGTCGCCGCGGCGGAGGCCGTGAGGCTTCGGCTGGCCGAGCTGCAAAGGGATCTGGCCGCAGGCAAAGGCGTAGTTATGGACGGCCGGGACATCGGCTCTCATGTGTTGCCGAGTGCCGAACTGAAGGTTTTTCTGACCGCAAGCGTCGAGCAGCGCGCGCTCCGGCGCTACAAGGAAATCGGCGATAGACAGGGAATTCCGCTCGAAACATTGGAACGTGAGATAGCGGAACGCGACCGGATGGATGAACAGCGCAAGATTTCACCTCTTGTCCGCGCTGAGGACGCTGTGCTGCTCGACAGTACGCGCCTGTCTATAGACGAGGTCGTGGACATAATTGCGAACTTCGGCCGAACCAAATTGGGGGAGGCGAAGTAAATTATGTTATACCGCATCTGCCGGTTTTTGCTGAACGTGATTTATACGCTGCTCTTCAGGCTGAAAGCCGAAGGCCTGGACAATATTCCGGCCGAGGGGCCCGTGTTGCTCTGCTCCAACCATATCAGCCAGCTCGACCCGCCGACCGTGGGCATCAAGGTCAAACGCAAGGTTCATTACATGGCCAAAGCCGAGCTGTTCGGTTTCAAGCCGTTCGGCGCTTTTCTGCTCGAGCTTGGCGCTTTTCCGGTCAAGCGGGGAGGCGTCAGCAAGGAATCGATCAAGCTGTCTCTTCAACTGCTTAGAGACGGGAAAGTCATGGGCATTTTCCCCGAGGGAACGCGGAACACGTCGAGCGTTGACGTCGCGGGCAAAAAAGGCGCGGCCATGCTGGCGCTGCGCAGCGGAGCTGCCGTCATTCCCGTTGCGATCGTCGGGCGCTATCGTCCCTTCCGAAGAACGGTCATCCGTTATGGCAAGCCGATTGATTTATCCGGTTTTCGGGACGAGAACGGGCCGGATCAGCTTGAGCGGGCAACCGAGCTGATTATGCGGCGGATTTACGATTTGGCGGCAGGAAA
The DNA here is from genome assembly GCF_000598065.1 of Paenibacillus darwinianus. Classification (GTDB taxonomy): domain Bacteria; phylum Bacillota; class Bacilli; order Paenibacillales; family Paenibacillaceae; genus Paenibacillus_I; species Paenibacillus_I darwinianus. Next base: position 16,115 of record NZ_KK082160.1, read on the forward strand.
AGCCTAACAACCGGTATCATCCTTTCTTTCATTTTAAATCCTGCGGGGTGTTTCATACGTCTTCGTCAGGTTTAAATAAAGTTGATTAAGTTGGCGTACGAATCGAGGAGGTTAGTTCAATGTCAGAAGAAGCTAAAGTGCAGGAAAACGAAGCCGTTCAAGCAACGGAATCCGCCGGTGAGGCCGCAAGCGAATCCGGAGCGGCGGAAAGCATCTCCGAACAAACGATGGACAATTTGGTGTCGATCAAGAAAGGCGATACGGTCAAGGGTACGATCGTGAAGATCGAGGACAACCAGGTAACCGTAAGCCTTGGATATAAATATGACGGCGTCATTCCGCTTCGGGAGCTTTCCGCTGTTCATCTCGATAACGCAGCCGATGCCGTTCAGGTCGGCCAGGAAATCGAGCTGAAGGTCGTCAGCATCGACGACGACAAAGAAAGGCTCGTTCTGTCCAAGCGTTTGATTGACGGCGAGAATGCCTGGGAAGGCCTGCAGGAAAACTTCGACAAGGGCGAAATTATTGAGGTTACGGTAGCGGATGTCGTCAAAGGCGGTTTGGTTGCCGATGTAGGCGTACGCGGATTCATTCCGGCCTCGATGGTGGAGCGTCATTTCGTCGAGGATTTCAGCAACTACAAAGGCCGCACGATTCGCGTTAAAGTGAAGGAATTGGATCGCGAGAACAATAAGGTGATCCTGTCCGCCAAGGAAGTGCTGGAAGAAGAATTCGAAGCCAACAAGCAACGGATCATGTCTTCGCTGGAAGTCGGCCAGGAGATCGAGGGCACGGTGCAGCGCCTTACGCCGTTCGGCGCGTTCGTCGACATCGGCGGCATCGACGGTCTGGTTCACGTTTCCGAGCTGTCGTGGGAGCATGTGGCGCATCCGAAAGATATCGTGTCGGAAGGTCAGAAGGTGCAGGTGAAGGTGCTGAAGGTCGACCCAGCGGCCGGCAAGATCAGCCTGAGCATGAAAGCGGCGCAGCCCGGTCCTTGGGAAACGGCGTCCGATAAATTCAAGACGGGCGATATCGTGACCGGTACCGTTCGCCGTTTGGTGAGCTTCGGTGCGTTCGTTGAAGTGGCGCCGGGCGTAGAGGGACTTGTCCATATCTCGCAAATCGCGCACCGCCACATCGCTACACCGCAAGAGGTGCTGAAGGAAGGCCAGGAAGTCAAGGCGAAGGTGCTGGATTTCATTCCGAACGAGAAGCGCATCAGCCTCAGCATCAAGGAAACCGAAGAAGCGCCGGAGCAAGCTCCTAGACCGGAGCGCAGCGAGCGTTCCCGCGCCCCTCGCGAAGACATCAACAACCCGAACGTGAGCTTGAACAAGGAAAGCATGAGCTTCACGCTCGGCGAGAAGTTCGGCGACAAGCTGAGCAAATTCAAGTGATCGTTTGAAAATCACCGAGCCTGGGTCGCCTTTCGGCTTTCATGGCTCGGTTCATCGAGAAACCCGCGTCTTTTCAAGACGTGGGTTTCTTGTGTTGGGGCGGGAGAAGCCTGAACGGGAAACCATTCCGTTAATCCCGTTATTGATACCCGCACCCCTCATCCCCATGCATAGGGGCAACTTGGTTTACTCTGCGTCCTGCCGGCGCATAATAGGGCAAAGAGGAGGGATGGCGCGTGAATGCCGGGTATTTGGCTTGTTTGGTGTGGGTATGCGCGGCGATTCTTCTGTTGACGGGTTGGAGGCGACAGCTTATCGGCGATTTTCCGGCCGCCCGTGCCGTTGCGTATTTGGCGGGCTTGATCGGATTGATGGCCGTGTCCAAATCCGGCGGCGCGGCGGTCTATTATCCGATGTTATGGACGGGTGCTTGGGCAACGGCTGCATTGGCGGCCGTTAGACCGGCTTCCAGACAAGCTTATGCCTGGTTCTCTGCCGTCCTCTGCTCCGTCGTATGGCTGTGGTCACGCGGGCTGTATGCGGTCGATCCGGTGTTCGTGCTGTGGGATGCGCGGCTTGATCCGCCGCTTTTGGCCGGCGCGTTATGCGCCTTAACGGCCGGGGGCTTCCGTGAACATTTTGCGGTTGCGGCCTTTTCTTCCTTGGCCGGCCTATTGCCCGTCGTCGAAGAAACCGGAATCTGGGCCTGGGCCGATGCCCTGGCCTTAACCTGGCTAACGGCGCGCTTTGCGTCCCTGCTTACTTCTCTGCTTACCTCTCTTCTCGCCGGTCCTGTTCCGCTTCTTCGTTTGCGTGCGTTTGCTTACAGGTACAAGTCCAGCCGATTTAAGGAGGAACGCGAGCCTTGACAGCATATTTCGCAGCGCATAAGCTGACGGTGGGCATTCTGATCGGCGTCATATTCGGAGTCGCCGCACGTTTGATGATGCTCAAAACCGACTACCGCCAATATCCGACCTATCCGCACGGCCGAATCATTCATATATCGCTCGGCGTGATCGCCGCCGCGCTCGGCGCAATTGCCGTTCCGGCCTTGTTCAACAAGGACTATACGGCCATCACGTTTCTGACGCTTGCGGCCCAGCAATTTCGCGACGTCCGCAAGATGGAGCGGGAAACGTTAACCAAAATCGATGAACTGGAGCTAGTTCCCCGGGGCGCCACCTATATCGAGGGAATCGCCATGGTGTTCGAAGGCCGGAATTATCTCGTCATCATGGCGGCGTTCCTGGCCAGTCTGGGCTCGATTCTGCTGGGATGGTATTGGGGGGCCGCGGCGGGCCTGCTGTCGCTTTGGGCGGTCCGGGCGCTGAAATCGGGCAAATCGGTTTCCCATATTGCCAAGGTTGAAACCGCAGCGGTGCGTCAGGACGGTCCGGATCTGTACGTCGGCGATATTTATATGATGAACGTGGGGTTGGCCTCCAACCGGGAAACGATCTCGGAGCGGGGGCTCGGCCTGATTCTGTCGCCGTTCAACGCGAACGGCAAAGCGACGCTTGGCAATCTAGGCCAGCGGCAGGCGATATTGTTCGATCTGTCTACGCTGCTCGGCGTTTATCGCGATGACGGCGAGCCTGCGCTCGTGCCGCTCGCCAAGCTGGATATGCGGGACGGCCGGCTGGGCATTTTTTTGCTGCCGCAAGATAAGGATCCGGGAAAAGCGCGCGCAGTGACCGAGCGTGTGCCGGTCCTCGAATCGGCGGTCCGGATGCCGACCGAAGCGAAGGTGAACCGGAAGGAGAAGGGCGCGAATGGGTAAAATATGTGCGGTCGTGACGATAAACCGGGAGAGCGTCGGCGGAGGAGCGCCTATTTTTGTCGAAAACAGCGCGGATCATGCGGAGAAAACCGCTTTTTTGCTGGAAAAAATTTTGGACGCCAGCACGCATGATTTAAAGAACGGAACGTTCATTTTGGTCTCTCACGCCGCAAAATGAAATGTTAGCCAAGCCCGTTGTTTTTTGCTATGATGGTTATCGTGAGAATTTCAGAAGGAGTTGGAAGGGATGGCAAGACCCGTAGTCGCGATTGTAGGGCGGCCGAATGTAGGGAAGTCCACGATCTTTAACCGTGTGATCGGCGACCGGCTGGCCATTGTGGAAGACAAACCGGGCATCACACGCGATCGTTTATATGCTCCGGGCGAATGGAGCGGCAAGTTGTTCAGCATCGTGGATACAGGCGGTATCGAGATCGACGGCGAGGACGAGATTATGAAATCCGTGCGGATGCAGGCGGAGCTCGCGATCGAGGAAGCCGACGTCATTATCTTTATGGTGGATGCCATGGCAGGGCTGACACATGCCGACGACGAAGTTGCGCATATGCTGTTCCGCTCCCGCAAGCCGGTGGTCGTCGCGGTGAACAAGGTGGACAACCTGAGGCGGACGGACGAAATTTATGAGTTTTACAGCCTTGGATTCGGCGAGCCTATCGCCATTTCGGGCGCGCACGGAACGGGGATAGGCGACCTGCTGGACGCGGTTGTTAGAAAGCTTCCCGAGCTCGAAGACATCGAATACGAGGATGACGTGATCCGCGTCGCGCTGATTGGGCGCCCGAACGTGGGCAAGTCCTCGCTTGTGAACGCGATACTCGGCGAAGACCGGGTTATCGTCAGCCACGTCGCCGGCACGACGAGGGACGCGATTGACACGCCTTTCGAGAAGGACGGCCAGAAATATGTGCTGATCGATACGGCTGGCATGCGCAAGCGCGGCAAGGTGTACGAGACGACGGAGAAATATAGCGTGATGCGGTCGCTGAAGGCGATCGAACGGGCGGACGTCGCGCTTATCCTCATCAACGGCGAGGAAGGGATCATCGAGCAGGACAAGCACATCGCCGGCTACGCGCATGAAGCGGGCAAAGCTTCGGTCTTTGTAGTCAACAAGTGGGACGCCGTCGAGAAGGACGAGAAAACGATGCAGAACTTCGAGCAGCATATTCGCGATCATTTTCTGTTTATGTCCTATGCCCCGGTCGTGTTTTTATCCGCGAAGACGAAGTCCCGACTGCACAAGCTGCTTCCGGTCGTCGACCATGTCTCGGAGCAGCATGCGCTGCGCATTCAGACGCATTTGTTGAACGACGTTGTGGCCGACGCGGTGGCGATCAATCCTCCGCCTACGGATAAAGGCAAACGCTTGCGCATCAATTACGTCACACAGGTGGCCGTGAAGCCGCCGACTATGGTCATATTCGTGAACGACCCGGAGCTGATGCATTTCTCCTATCAGCGGTATTTGGAGAATAAAATCAGGGCGGCGTTCGATTTCGAAGGGACGCCGGTGCGGATCGTGACACGCCGAAAGTCTGAGGCGGATTAGGGGAGAGGCATTTGTTGGAACAAATCTTCGCGGTTGTCAGCAGTTATTTGCTTGGTTCGGTGTCATTCAGCATCCTGATCGCCAAATGGGTGAAAGGCATCGATATCCGGCAGCATGGGAGCGGGAACGCGGGCGCGACAAATACGCTGCGGGTGCTGGGCAAGGGGCCGGCGGCGGGCGTTTTCCTGCTGGATGTGGCGAAGGGAGTCGCAGCGGTCTGGATCGGCCAATGGCTGGGAAACGGCAACGTGTGGATGACCGTCCTCTGCGGAATGGCGGCCGTTACCGGCCATAATTGGCCAATCTGGTTCCGCTTCAAGGGCGGCAAAGGGATCGCCACGACGATCGGCGTCATGGCGACATTGGCCTTCTTGCCGGCGCTGTTCGCCGGAATCGCGGCGATCGCCGTCATCGCTCTGACGAGGTACGTATCGCTCGGCTCTCTCGTTTTCGCCGCGCTGATGCCAGTGTTCGTCGCTTTGTTCGGCCTGCGGGAAGAGCTGCTCTGGACGAGCCTGCTCGTCGGCTTGTATGCTTTCGTGCGCCACCGGACGAACATCGTCAAGCTGGCGCAGGGGAAAGAAAACAAGCTTGGCGGCAAGAAGGGGGTGCCCCATGGCGAATAAACGGACCGCCGTGCTGGTTGCCGGAAGCTGGGGAACGGCGCTCGCCGCCGTACTGGCCGATAACGGCCATGAGGTGCGCATGTGGACGCGCAACGCGGCGCAGGCTGCCGAAATTACCGGGCGGCGCACGAACGAACGATTTCTACCGGACATAACGCTGCCGGCAGGGTTGACGGCAACGACCGATATCAGGGAAGCGGTGGAGGGGGCGGATTTGGTGCTGTTCGCCGCGCCCTCGTCCGCGATGCGTGACGTTGCGCGCGCCGCAGCGCCGCACCTGAAGGCAGATGTGCTTTGCGTGCACGCCGCCAAAGGTTTCGAGACGGATTCGAAGAAGCGGATGAGCACGGTGCTGAACGAAGAACTTTCGGGCCATGAAGAGCGGATCGTCGTCCTGTCCGGTCCTAGCCACGCCGAAGAGGTTGTCCGCAAATGCCCTACGACCGTTGTGGTGGCGTCGGTCTCCCAGGAGGCTGCGGAGGAGGCGCAGGATTTTTTCATTAACGCTTATTTTCGGGTCTACACCAATCCCGACGTGATCGGTGTTGAGGTGGCGGGAGCGATCAAAAATATTATCGCGCTCGGCGCCGGCTTGTCGGACGGTCTTGGCTTCGGCGATAATGCAAAGGCGGCTTTGCTGACCCGGGGGCTTGCCGAGATCGGGCGATTGGGCTCCGCCATGGGCGCCAATGTACTGACGTTCGCGGGACTCGCCGGTGTCGGCGATCTGATCGTCACCTGCACGAGCCGCC
>NZ_KK082160.1:22345-24214 GCF_000598065.1 Paenibacillus darwinianus
GGAGCCGCCACAGCCGCAATTGGCGGGCGGGCTCGATGCTTGCGCAGGGTTTGCCGCTGGAAGAGGTGCTGTCACGGATGGGCATGGTTGTGGAAGGGGTCCGCACAACGCGTGTCGCGCACGAGCTGGCCAAAGCCTATAACGTGCAAATGCCGATTTCGGAGCAATTATATGCCGTTCTGTTCGAACAAAAGCCGCCCAAGGCGGCCGTCGAGGACTTAATGGGCCGAGGCCGCACCCACGAGAGCGAAGAGGTGTCGAAAGCCTGGCATTCCTGACCGGCGGGCCGGGCCTTGCACCATTCACCTTCTCCGTTCATAAGATGCTAGCAGCACCTTGGAGGAGGGAGAAGAAATGGCAAAAAACATCTCCAAAGACGTTCTGAACGCCGTTAACAAAAAAACCGGCAAGCCGATCAGCGAAAATGCGGTCAAACAGCTGGCGAGCGGCGTAACTTCGGATACGATGCAGGACGAGGCCGAGCTGCGAAAGCTGATCAAGCGAGTTTCCACGATGGCCAATGTGCCTGTGTCGGAAGACACGGTGGGCGATATTGTCGATGCGGTCAAGAAGAGCGGAATGAACCTGAGCAACCTGGAGTCCCTCGTGAAGATGATGCTTAAAAAGTGACGATTTGCCGGAAGGTGGAGCCGGCCGGGCCGTATGCCGATGTGCTGCGTCCGGCCGGCTTTTGTCGTATGGCGGCGGCCATGGTATAATTTGATTGCTTGCAGGCGGTTTTTGGGCCGCCATTTTATTATAGTACGCGTCGAGGCTGGTGTGCTTAGTGGATGCAATGACAAAAATGTGGGTGTCGCTCGTCGGCATCGGTCTAATGGCGATTTCGGCGGTAGTCATAACCGTTGCAAGGACCAAAACGAAAGGGTTTCTCCGGCTTGTGCTGACGCTGACGGCGTTCGGCCTGCTCATTATCGGCTTTATTTCCGGTTTGTTCTCGATCCTATAGCTTGAACACATTCATCAAAACGGGGGTGGAACGGAATGCTGCTGCTTAAAGGCCGGGCAAAATCGGCGCAGGTAGAGGCAGAATCGGGCTTTACGATATTGGATCTTGCGATAAAGGCCGGTGTCGACTGGGGGTATTCGTGTACTCGGGGAACTTGTGCCCGCTGCCGAACTTTCGTCGAGGAGGGCGCGGGATTTCTTGAGGACGTCACCGACGCCGAATGGGACAGGCTGGAGCCTGAGGAGCTGGAACAAGGCTATCGGCTCGCCTGCCAAGCGATCGTGAAGGCGGGCGCCGGCACGATCCGCGTCGTCAACCGGTTTTATTTTTAAGATTGGACGTGGAAACGATGACGGAGAGCGATGCAATTGAACGGGCGCTCGGTGAGATTGCCCGCAGGCTTACGGACTCCGGCGCCTCCTGGGTCGTTGGTGGAAGTGCCGGACTGATGCTGCGCGGCATCGCGCTGCCGAGGCCTCCGCGCGATTTGGACATATATGCGGACGTCGGCGATTGCGGGCTTATTCATGAGCGGCTCGCGGCGTATGCGACGGACAAGCCCGTGCGGAGCGTGACAGCGATATACGAGTCTCTCTTAAGCCACTACGAGATTGCCGGAGTCGCGGTCGAGCTGGTTGGCGGATTTGTCGTTTCCGCAAACGAAGGGCGTTATGAAGTCAAGGTGCCGGACGGCCTGCTCAAGGATGCGGAATGGCTGAAGCTTGGCGGAACGGAAGCGGCGCCCGTCCGGGTGCCGCTCGTTCCGCTTGCGCACGAGCTGTGGTTCAATCGTCTGAGGGGCCGCGCAGACCGGTTCGAACTGGTCGCGGCCGTCATGGCAGAGCAGCCCGATCGGCACGAGCCGGCGTTGCGCAGGCTGGAAGCCGCGAATCGGCTGACTA
>NZ_KK082160.1:24314-39434 GCF_000598065.1 Paenibacillus darwinianus
GAGCCGGCGTTGCGCAGGCTGGAAGCCGCGAATCGGCTGACTACCGAGGCGGCGGCGGGTGTTCATGCCCGTTTGCGCGCGAGAGCGGAGGGCGGCCGTTGAAGCCCGCGATCACCTTTATGCCCGAGGGCAAAACCGTATCGGTGCGTCAGGGCACCAGCGTACTGGATGCGGCGCGGCGCGCGGGCATCCCGATTAAAACCCGCTGTGGCGGCAAAATGGGCTGCCTGATGTGCAAGGTCACGCAGCTGTCTGTGGGCGGCTTATCCGAGAGCGGGGAGCAGGAACGCCGAAAGCTTGCCGGTCTTGCCGAGCAAGGGGTCCGGCTCGCCTGCCAGGCGAAGGTGATCGGCGACGCCTCGGTCGAGGTTCCTGAGGACCCGCTCAAATCGGCCGTGCGGCGTTTGCTGGCGAAGCAAGCGGAGGAAGACGATCTTTGGTAACGTTGGAGGGAGAGCCTGCATGGGGCTTATGAATGGAATGGTTAAAGGTATGCTGGTGCTGACGCTTACCGTGGCGCTATCCGGGTGTCTGTATCCGAAGGACCGTCTGGCGCAAAATCTATTGCCGCCGAAAGAGGCGGTGCGCAACGTGCAGCAGGCGATCGACCAGTATCAGGCGGACAACGGCCTGCTGCCGATCAAGAATGCGGAAGTAACGACGCCCGCATATGAGAAGTTCATTGTGGATTTCGCCAAGCTGCTGCGGATGAATTATATCGGCGACGTTCCCGCCGCTGCGTTCGAGAAAGGCGGCCGCTATTATTTTCTGATCCAGAATGAGGAGGACGATCCGACCGTCAAGCTGATGAGTGTTGTGGTCTTCCAGCAAATCAACGATTTGCAGAGCCGGGTCGACGCCTATCGTGCGGCGAACGGCGGCCTTCTGCCTGTTGGCGACGAGGCGTACCCGTCCTTTCGCTATCTCGACTTCGGCAAACTGGGCGGCGTCAAGACCGACGTGCGAAGCGTATACAGCAGACAGCCGATGAACGTCATTGTGCACGAGAACGGCACCGTTTACGCCGATTACGGCATCGATGTCCGCAAGGCTGTCGAGGAGGAAGGCGGGACACCGCCCGAGCCGGGGGGCGACCTGCGGCAGCTGCTCGTTGCAAAGTCCGATTTTGTACCCGTTAAATCGCCGGCCTATTACTGGGTGAACGGCGATCCGCAAGCCAGCCTTCCCCGTTCCTAGCACGATACGACGCCTAACCGCGCATCGCTCAAGCGAAGCGCGGTTTTTTGCTTTGGTGTTCTAGCCGGGCCGACCCCGTCATATATCCATTCATGGAGGGCGCGGGCAGCTGCGGGCTCTGAAAGATTCGTGCGGCGCCCGGTCATAAAACGGATTGGACGGCCATATGATGTTACTAGTCTAAACGGTTGTACGAGAGGGGCAATCGGTAGAAGTCCGGCAAAGCGTCGGCCGGTCCTCGTGCGGACGTTTCAGTTCGCGGAAGGAAATATGTTTGGAGGGGATACTCAGTGGAAAAAGTGGACATTTTCAAGGACATCGCCGAACGGACCGGCGGGGATATATACCTCGGCGTCGTCGGAGCGGTCCGCACGGGCAAATCGACCTTTATCAAGCGGTTCATGGAGACGGTCGTGCTGCCTAACATCACGAGCGAATCCGACCGCGTACGGGCCGTCGACGAGTTGCCGCAAAGCGCTGCGGGCAAAACGATCATGACGACCGAACCGAAATTCGTGCCGAACCAGGCGGTGCAGGTTCGCGTCTCCGAGGGTCTCGACGTCAATGTGCGCCTGGTCGACTGCGTCGGGTATGCCGTGGAAGGTGCCAAGGGATACGAAGACGAGAACGGACCGCGCATGATCTCGACGCCTTGGTTCGAGGAGCCGATTCCGTTCCAGGAAGCGGCGGAAATCGGGACCCGCAAAGTGATACAGGAGCACTCGACGCTTGGTGTCGTCGTCACGACGGACGGCTCGATTGCGGAAATTCCGAGGAGCTCCTACGTTGTGGCGGAGGAACGTGTCATCGGCGAGCTGAAGGAGGTCGGCAAGCCGTTCGTGCTGATCGTCAATTCGACGCGTCCCCGCAGCGAAGAGGCGCTCCAGCTGCGCAGCGAGCTGCAGGCCAAATACGATATACCGGTCATGACGATGAGCGTGGCGACGATGGGGGAGGACGAGGTCATGTCCGTCCTTCGCGAAGTGCTGTACGAATTCCCCGTGCATGAAGTGAACGTTAACCTGCCGAGCTGGGTTATGGTGCTGAACGAGCAGCACTGGCTCCGCAGCAGTTATGAGAACTCGGTTCGCGACACGGTGCAGGACATTCGCCGGCTGCGGGATGTCGACCGGGTCGTCGAGCAGTTCATGGGCTACGATTTCATTGCCAGAGCCGGACTGAGCGGCATGAATATGGGCCAGGGCGTGGCGGAAATTGATCTGTATGCGCCGGATGAGCTTTACGATCAAATCCTGATGGAGGTCGTCGGCACCGAAATCCGCGGCAAGGACCATCTGCTGCAATTGATGCAGGAGTTCTCGCACGCTAAGCGCGAATACGACCGGTTCGCGGAGGCGCTCGAGATGGTCAAAACGACCGGCTACGGCATCGCGGCGCCGACGCTGGCCGAGATGGCGCTCGACGAGCCGGAGCTGATCCGGCAAGGATCCCGTTTCGGCGTGAGGCTGAAAGCGACGGCGCCGTCGATCCATATGATCCGCGTCGATGTCGAATCCGAATTCGCCCCGATCATCGGCACGGAGAAGCAAAGCGAGGAGCTTGTCCGCTACCTGATGCAGGATTTCGAGAACGACCCTATCAAAATATGGGAGTCCGATATTTTTGGCCGCTCGCTCCATTCGATCGTGCGCGAGGGCATCCAGGGCAAGATTGCGATGATGCCCGACAACGCCCGGTATAAGCTGCAGGAGACGCTCGGCCGCATCATCAACGAAGGCTCGGGAGGCCTTATAGCGATCATCTTATAGGGCATAGATATCCGCAAAGTTCGGAAAGGCGCGCACGTGCGCGCCTTTCCTTGTTGTGCACCGGCCCATTTTTTCCGGGAAGCGGTCTTTCGATTCTACTTGAAATTCCGAAACGGCTGTATTACTATAAAAATTGTTCGGCTTTCAGGTATATTTCGGCAGGTTTCGGTTAAACAGAATGATAACGAATGAGACTGATCGCCACCAGGGGAGGTGAAAGCTATGAACAAAACGGAATTGATTGCTAAAGTATCCGATTTGACGGAATTGTCGAAGAAGGATGCGACGAAAGCGGTCGACGCCGTATTTGACGCGATTTCCGAAGCGCTGCAAGGCGGTGACAAGGTTCAACTCGTAGGTTTCGGCAATTTCGAAGTCCGCGAGCGTTCTGCCCGCAAAGGCCGCAACCCGCAAACGGGACAGGAGATCGAGATCGCGGCTAGCAAGACGCCGGCCTTCAAGCCGGGCAAATCGCTGAAGGATCTTGTAGGCAACTAACAGAATCGCATTGCGCGCAGACGTCCGGGTGGCTTCCATTCGGGCGTTTTTATTTGCTGCGGAAAGGCGCCTAGACGCTATTGACAAGCACCCGGAAATTGGATAGAATCAACCTTGCCTTTGTCGGGTGTTAGCTCAGTTTGGTAGAGCGCTACCTTGGGGTGGTAGAGGTCGCCAGTTCAAATCCGGTACACCCGACCATTTATTATCGGCAAGAGTGGGCTGCTTTCCGTCCGGCACGCTTGGGTGCAGTCTTTATATTTGCGGAGAAATTGTCTCTAGGGGGAGCCACCATGGATCAAAATCCGAATCAAGGCGAATATATCGTCGTCAAGGCAAAAGACCAAGGCGTTCAAGTGATTGGTCTGACCCGGGGACAGGATACGAAGTTCCACCACACGGAGAAGCTGGACAAGGGCGAGATCCTGATTGCCCAATTCACGAATCACACCTCGGCCATCAAGATTCGCGGCAAGGCGGTCGTCATGACGAAATATGGTACGGTGGAAACGGATATTTAGTCCCGCCGCCGCAGCCGTTTATACGTTTCGCGAGAAAGCAGGCATAGCCTGCTTTTTTTGTTTGTACAATACGGTATGAGACCTGCAATGGGAGGCCCAAACTGTTAATGCGGACGGGGTGACGTGATGAAAGCGATCAAAGCTTTTGCGGCGGCCGGGACCGCAGCTATCATAGCGGGGTTTGCGGTCTTGCTCCTGCCCCACGGCGGCGCTTTGCCGTATCCTGCGGATGAGGTTGCCGTTTTTCGGCCGGATCGCTTTACGAAGCTGAGCGACGATAACCTGGTGGATGCGCTGATCGTTCAATCGTTCTCGCAGCCGATCAAGCGGACTTTTATAAAAAGGGCGGTTCTCTCCGTCGACTTCGCCGTCATGCCGGAAACCGCGGAGATCGAAGCGCTGCTGGGCGACTTGAAAAAGCTCGTCAAGCTGTCGTTTTTCCAGACCGGGAACGTGGACCGGCTGCTGGTGCGGTTTGTCGAGGCGAGCAAGGACAGAGCGCGGACGGATGGGCGTAAGGGCTACGAGCTGCTGCTGGCAGCGGATATACGCCGCAGCGACGGATGGTTTTCGGCCGGCGCGGGCTCATTCGAGCAGGCCGATTTGCTGGGCGACATCGCCTGGCGGCAGCGGCTGCGGCTGTCCTATACGGCGGGTTGGACGGAGCGGTTCGGGCCGCCTGGCGCGGAATACGGCGACTGACGGCCTGGCCGACAGAAAAGCCTCGTGGGGTGTGCTTCACTTAAACAGTTGTGCTATAATAATTTAGATTATAGAGTTGCAGCCAGATTCGTACTGCAATGCCCGGAGGCTGGATCGATGAAATCGTACCGCATACCTGAAATCGCGAAAAAATACGTCGAATACGACATGATCCAAACGCATACGGACCTGCCCGAGTTTCCGGACTCCAGGGCTCGTCTGCTGTTCGCGTTTCTTGTAAACGGGCCTCATTCCGCCCAACTGAGCGAGCTTTACGCGCTTGTCGTGTCGCTCGTGCAGCTCGGTCTCGATACGCACGATATGATCGACGACGATCCGGAAAAGCGGCCGGAGGCCGGCATGCGCGAACGGCAGTTGAAGGTGCTTGCCGGTGACTATTTCAGCAGCCGTTTTTACCATTTGCTGTCCCAGGCCGGCCAAATCGACATGATCCGCAAAATCAGCGGCGCGGTATGTGAAGTGAACCGGGTCAAGCTGAATTTGTACATGCGCATGAAGCAGCTTAAGGTGACGGCGGATGAATATATCGGCTTATGCACGGATCTGAAGACCGGTCTGTTCGAGCTGTTCGGCTCGCTGCTTGAGGGACGGGCCTCCCGGATTTGGCCGGAGCTGCTCCAAGGCTTGAGCCGCTGCGAGGTCGTGGCGCATGAGCTGGGCCGGATGGAGTCGCCCGGGCGCTTCGAGGGCAGTTGGGGCTATTGGCATGTGATGCAGGAGGGAACGGATGCCGACCGGAAATCGCTGTCGGAGCGGTCGCGCGAGGAAGGCGTTGTGAGCTCGCTCGTGGCCAAATATGATATCCGCACCCAGCTGCATGACAAGCTTCGCCAATCGGTTCAGCAAGTCCAGTCGATCGCCGCAGGGCTCGAATCCGACAAGCTGGCATCCGAGCTGGCGGGAATCGGCGAGCGCTTTCTCCGACCTTTCGCCGCGCAGCAAGCGATATACAACGAGATGAGGTGACGGAGTTGGACGCAAAATCGAAAGAGCAGTTTGTTCATTCGGTTTTTGAAAGCATTGCGCCGAAATACGATCTGATGAACGACGTGCTCAGCTTTCGCAGGCACAAGTCATGGCGCAAATTTACGATGCGGAAAATGAAAATGAAGCCCGGACAAACGGCGATCGATCTGTGCTGCGGCACCTGCGACTGGACCGTCGCGCTCGCGCAGACGAGCGGAACGGGAGACGTCGTCGGACTGGATTTCAGCCGGAACATGCTGGACTATGGCCGGACGAAGGTGGACAAGCTCGGGCTGGACGGGCAAATCAAGCTTGTTCAGGGCAACGCCATGGCGCTGCCTTACGGCGACAATACGTTCGATTACGCCACGATCGGCTTCGCGCTCCGCAACGTGCCGGATCTCCGGCAGGTACTGTGCGAGATGCGGCGGGTGGTAAAGCCGGGCGGAAAGGTCGTTTGCCTGGAGCTTTCCAAGCCGACCTGGCAGCCGTTCAAAGGGATTTATTATTTTTATTTCAACCGGCTTTTGCCGCTGATCGGCAAGCTTATGGCCAAGCGGTACGAGCAGTATAAGTGGCTGCCGGAATCGCTTGTCGCGTTTCCCGGGCGCAAGGAGCTGGCGGGCATTTTCCGCGAAGTCGGACTGCAGGCCGTGGAAGACTACCCATTGACGGGCGGTATTGCCGCGCTCCACATCGGCACAAAAGGGAGCAACGGGGCATGATCCGCAAAATTCGCATTTTTCTTGAAATGATCAAGTTTGAGCATACGCTGTTTGCGCTGCCGTTCGCGTTCGTCGGGGCCATTCTCGGTGCCGTCGTCGAGCAGGACCGCCTGCCCGACTGGACCGAAATGTTCTGGGTGATCGTCGCGATGGTTGGCGCCAGAAGCGCCGCCATGGGGCTCAACCGGCTGATCGACAAAGCGATCGACGCGCGTAATCCGCGTACCGAGTCACGGGCGCTGCCTTCGGGCCTGCTCGGCTCCAAGGAAGTCATCCTGTTCATCGCGGTATCATTCGTACTGCTGGCTGCGGCCTCGTTCCGTCTGGAGCCGATCGCGGTAAAGCTGCTTCCGGTGGCCGTATTCATGCTCGTCATCTATTCTTATACCAAACGCTTTACCTGGCTCTGTCATGTCGTTCTCGGTCTGACAATCGCCCTTGCGCCGCTCGGCGGCTGGGTGGCCGTCACCGGCACCGCCGGCTGGCCCGCTTATTTGCTGTATCTTTCCGTCGCGTTCTGGACGGCCGGCTTCGACGTCGTGTACGCTTGCCAAGATTATGAATTCGACCGGAAGGAGCAGCTTCAATCCATTCCGGCCCGCTTCGGTCTGCGCAACGCGCTTTGGATCGCCCGCGCGTTCCATGCCGTACCCGCCGCAGGCTTCCTGGCGCTGTTCTGGATGACCGATCTCAGCTGGGGTTACTTGGTCGGCACCGTTGCCGCGATCTCGATACTGATTTACCAGCATTTGCTGGTCAAGCCTGACGATTTAAGCCGGCTGAATACGGCTTTCTTTACGATGAACGGGACGCTCAGCGTTCTCCTGTTCGTCTTCACCCTGTTTGATTTGGTGGTGCTGCACAGGTGGTAAGCGACAACGAATCCGCCGGCGGACAAAGCCGGCGCTGGGTAGTAGGGATTACGGGCGCAAGCGGCTCGGTGTACGGCATCAGGCTCTGTGAAGCGCTGCTCGAAGCCGGCGTCCATGTGCATCTGATCGTCACAGAGGCCGGATGGCGGGTGCTGAAGGAAGAAGCGGGCTGGGGGACGTCCAGGCGTCAGGCGGCGATCGCCGACCGCTTCGGGCCGGCCCTGGAACAAGGGCGGCTGCTTTACCACCCGGTCGGCGACATCGGCGCGACGATCGCCAGCGGCTCGTTCCGCGTCGAAGGCATGATCGTCATGCCGTGTTCGATGGGCACGCTGTCGGCGATTGCGCATGGGTCATCCGACAATCTGATGACACGCGCGGCGGACGTTATGCTGAAGGAGGGACGGAAGCTGCTGATCGTCCCGAGGGAAACGCCGCTGCATGCGATTCATCTGGAAAATATGCTGAAGCTGGCCCGCTTGGGCGTGCGCATCATTCCCGCGATGCCGGCTTTTTACAATCGTCCGCAATCGATGGGAGAAATGATTGACTTCATGGTCGGTAAAGTGCTGGACGCGATACCGCTCAATCATGACTTGTACAGAAGATGGGGAGATGACGGGAATGGGCTTGGATCGCCCGATCACAGTCGGACGCATTGATTACGCGAATGTATGGCCGATATTCGACCGCTTCGACGAGGTCCGGGCCGAGTGCCGACTGACCGGTGTGAACGTGGTCGTCGGCATGCCCTCCGAGTTGAACGGAGCGCTCATGGAAGGAAACGTCGACATGGCTTCCGTGTCGTCGTTCGCTTACGGCAGGCATGCGGAGCAGCTCGTTCTGCTTCCCGACCTGTCCGTCAGCGCGGACGGTGAAGTCCGCTCCATCCTGCTTTTTATCAAAAAACCGCTGGATGACGTGCTGAAAGGGACGGTGGCCGTTACCTCCACCTCCGCGACCTCGGTCAATCTGCTGAAAATCATTCTGCAGGGCCGCTTCGGCGCTGAACCGCGATACATAACGATGGAGCCGGATCTGGACGCCATGCTGGAGGAAGCCGACGCGGCGCTTCTGATCGGCGACCATGCGATACAAGGCTCATGGCGGACCGATCACGGCTGCGAGGTGCTGGACGTCGGCCGCTTATGGAAGGATTGGACGGGTCTCACGATGACGTTCGCCGTCATCGCGGTGCGTAAGGAAGTGGCCTTGCGCGCGCCGGAGAAAGTATCGGACATTTACAAGGCGCTGCTGGAAAGCAAGCGCCGGGGGCTTCAGGAGATCGACTGCATGGCTTCCAAAGCGGCCGCTCGCCTCGGTGGGCTGCGCGATTATTGGGAGGCA
Source organism: Paenibacillus darwinianus (assembly GCF_000598065.1). Lineage (GTDB taxonomy): Bacteria > Bacillota > Bacilli > Paenibacillales > Paenibacillaceae > Paenibacillus_I > Paenibacillus_I darwinianus. Next base: position 32,933 of record NZ_KK082160.1, read on the forward strand.
TATTTTAACGGTCTTCGTTACGGCTTCGGGCCGGATGAGCGGCAAGGCCTGACGCAGTATTTCCGCTACGCCGACCGTCTCGGGCTGCTCGAACGGGCAGCCGGCCTGCAATTTTGGTCAGACCAATCTGTGGCACAGGTGAAAGAATGAAACTTCTTGATATTTACGCCAGAATGAAAAGCGATTTGAACAAGATTGAGAAGCAGCTCGAGCTTAGCGTGACGACAGATCATGCCTTGCTCAGCGAAGCTTCGCTGCATTTGCTTAAAGCAGGCGGCAAGCGGATTCGGCCGGTAATCGTGCTGCTTGCAGGCAAATTCGGTCAATACGATCTGGATGTGCTGCAGAAGGTCGCGGTGCCGCTGGAGCTGATCCATATGGCGACGCTCGTGCACGATGACGTGATCGACGACGCAGACACCCGTCGCGGCCAACTGACGGTCAAGTCCAAGTGGGATAACCGGATCGCGATGTACACGGGCGATTACATCTATGCCAAAGCGTTGACGATCGTCACGGAGCTGAACAATCCGGCGCTGCACCAGGTGCTGTCCAAGGCGATCGTGGAAATGTGCATCGGCGAGATGGAGCAAATCCGCGATTTTTTCAACACGGAGCAGACGGTGCGCAATTACCTGCTCAGAATCCGGCGCAAAACGGCTCTGCTGATTGCAATCAGCTGCCGCCTAGGCGCGATCGCGGCCGGCACCGACGATCGGACGTCGAACCGGCTGTACCGGTTTGGCTACAATGTCGGGATGGCGTTCCAGATCCGCGACGATCTGCTCGATCTGCTGGGCACGGCCAAGCAAATCGGGAAGCCGCCCGGCTCGGATATCCGTCAAGGCAATATTACGCTTCCCGTTCTGCTTGCGCTGCGCGAGCCGGCTATCCGCACCCCGCTTCTCGGCGAGATCGCACGGATCCGCGAAGCGGGGGGACAGACGGATTGCAGCGCGGCTATCGAGCTGATCCGCGGCAGCCGGGGAATCGGCGAAGCGGAGCGCATGTCGGCGCGCTATATCGATAAAGCGGTGTCGGCATTGGAAGAATTGCCGGATATTCCGGCGAAGAAAAGCATGAAAGATATCGCGGCGTTCGTCGGCGAGCGCAATTATTGATTCGGACCCAAGCGGAGGGATAAGGATGGAAAGAACATTTCTGATGATCAAGCCGGACGGGGTGCAGCGCGGGTTGATCGGCGAGATCGTGGCCCGTTTCGAGCGGAAGGGGCTGCAACTGGTGGCGGCCAAGTTTATGAAGGTCGACGCCGCGCTCGCCGAGTGCCATTATGAAGAGCATAAGGGCAAGCCTTTTTACCCGCCGCTTATCGATTTCATCACGTCGAGCCCAGTCTTTGCGATGGTATGGCAGGGCGATAACGTGATCGCGTTGACCCGCGCACTGATCGGCAAGACGAATGCGGTTGAAGCGGCGCCGGGCACGATCCGCTCGGATTATGCGGTACATACCAATTTCAATCTGATTCACGGCTCCGATTCTCCCGAGAACGCGGCGCGCGAAATCGGGATCTTTTTCCGTCCCGAGGAACTTGTGGATTACGAGCAAATGACGCAGCGCTGGATTTGAACGTCCGGGCAGGCTGCCCCATCGTAGAGCATTCGGAGGGAATACGGAATGGAAGACGCGGATTTTTCTTATTTCATCAAACAAATCAAGCACAGGACGGCGATCGACCTGTCGCAATACAAAGAAGCCCAGATGAAGCGGAGGCTCACCACGCTGCGCAATAAATACGGGTTTATGACGTTTGCCGCCTACCTCGACGCGTTGATCAAGGACGGCAAGCTGATGAATGAGTTCCTCGACCGTATGACGATCAACGTCTCGGAGTTCTGGCGCAATCCAACCCGGTGGTCCGCGCTCGAGCGGCGTTTTTTTCCGGAAATGCTGAAAGCGAACGCGCGTCTGAAAGTATGGAGCGCCGCGTGCTCAACCGGCGAGGAGCCGTATACGATCGCCATGATTCTGGATAAGCTTGGCGTGCTGGACCGATCCAGCCTGCTGGCGACCGATCTCGATGCGAAGGTGATCGAAAAAGCGATGCAGGGCGTTTATCAGGAGCGGGCGCTGAAGGACGTCCCGTCGGAATACCGGAACGCATACTTCCAGAAGCGGGGCGACGATTATGCGGTGGCCGACAAGCTGATCCGTTCGGTGCGCTTTCAGCAGCATAATTTGCTCCAAAGCTCGTTCTACCAAGGCTTTGATTTGATCGTGTGCCGGAATGTCATGATCTACTTTACCGAAGAAGCGAAGCATGAGCTGTATCATAAATTTTCGAACGCGCTGCGGCCGGGGGGCCTGCTGTTTGTGGGCAGCACCGAGCAGATTTTTTCGCCGGCACAGTACGACCTGGAAACCGCGGAGACTTTTTTCTACCGCCGCAAGCAAGCCTGATGTATAGCCGTTCCGGTTTTCTCCAATACTATGTATAACCATTAACTTGGAGGTATGGGATGGACAAGCGTAAAGTGATCGCGGCCTATCGGCGCGGGATCATCACCATTCAGGAATGCGCGCAAATACTTGGCATGGACACGGTGCAAATCGCCGGACTGCTGGACGATCCGCAGATGGCCGCCGAACCGCAGGCGATCCGGTCCAGACAGCCTGTGGGCGGTTGACGCGAGCATCCGGAAAAAAGGCAATCCTTCAAGCGGCACCGCCGCTTGACGGGGTTGCCTTTTTGTGGAGTTGCCGGGCATTTTCGCTGCCGGAGACGATCTTCTCGGGGCGTTCGGTTTCTTGTCAAACGTTGACCGCTATACTATAATGAGCAAAGAATATCAGCGGATTTTACATAGCCAATTAGGAGGACAACAGATTGACTTTGCGCTATTTGACGGCCGGCGAGACCCACGGTCCCCAGCTGACAGCTATTATTGAAGGGCTTCCAAGCAATCTTACCCTCGACTTCGAGGAATTGAATTTTCAGCTTCACCGCCGCCAGAAGGGCCATGGACGCGGCAGAAGGATGCAGATCGAGAAGGATACCGCGCAGATCGTCGGCGGCGTTCGGCATGGCCGCACGACCGGCGCGCCGGTCGCGCTCGTGGTGGAGAACAACGATTGGAAGCATTGGACGACCGTTATGAATATCGAGCCGATCGAAGGCGGGGACGAGGAGAAAAGACGCGTTCACCGTCCGCGGCCCGGCCATGCCGACCTGAACGGCGGTCTGAAATATAACCTGAAGGATTTGCGCAACGTGCTGGAGCGCTCGAGCGCCCGCGAAACAGCGGCGCGCGTCGCTGTCGGCGCGGTTGCCCGGCAATTCCTGGCCGAGTTCGGCATTCGTGTCGGCGGCCAGGTGATCCGCATCGGCGAGATCGAAGCGCCTCCGAACAGCCTGCCGCTCGATGAGCTCATCCGGTTGACGGAGGAATCCCCGGTTCGCGTCGTCGATAAGGACACGGAAGCCCAAATGATGGCCCATATCGATCAGATCAAGGCCGAAGGCGATTCGATCGGCGGCATCGTCGAATGCATAGTCGAGGGCTTGCCGGTCGGTCTCGGCAGCCATGTACAGTATGACCGCAAGCTGGACGGCCGCATTGCCGGTGCCGTCGTTTCGATCAACGCATTCAAGGGCTGCGAGATCGGGATCGGCTTCGAAGCGGCCAGGCTGCGCGGTTCGCAGGTGCACGACGAGATCCTGTACAGTGAGGAGCGCGGCTATCACCGCGCATCGAACCGCCTTGGCGGCTTCGAGGGCGGTATGACGAACGGCGAGCCGATCGTTGTGCGCGGCGTCATGAAGCCGATTCCGACGCTGTATAAGCCGCTCCGCAGCGTCGACATCGACACGAAGGAGCCGTTCACCGCACAGGTGGAACGGTCCGACAGCTGCGCCGTGCCTGCGGCGAGCGTCGTGATGGAGCATGTCGTGGCATGGGAAGTGGCGAGGGCGTTTCTGGAGAAGTTCGGTGGCGATTCGATCGAGGAGATCCGCGCGAACCTGAACAACTATCTGCAGCAAATGGGGCAATATTGATGCGCGAGCTGACGGTCGATCTGGGCGAACGCTCGTATCCGATTTATATCGGGGAGGGCCTCCTGCGGGAAGCGGCCTCCTATTTTGAGAAGTGCGGCCTGAGCAAGCGGTCGCCGCTGCTGATCGTCACCGACGAGCATGTGGGTCCGCGGTATTTGCCGGCGCTTGAAGCAACGCTGCGCAAGGCGGGCTACCAGACCGTCGGCATCACGCTGCCGTCCGGCGAAGGCTCCAAGTCGCTGGCCGTTTTCGAATCGGTCATCACGAAGGCGCTCGAGGCCGGGCTTGACCGGCACTCGGCGGTTGTCGCGCTTGGCGGAGGCGTGGTCGGCGATCTGGCGGGATATGTGGCGGCAGCTTATATGCGCGGCATCCGCTTCGTGCAAATCCCGACGACGATTCTTGCGCACGACAGCAGTGTCGGCGGCAAGGTAGCGGTCAACCATCCGCTGGCCAAAAATATAATCGGTGCGTTCCACCAGCCCGAGATGGTGCTTTACGATCTGGAGACACTGCAAACGCTGCCGGCGCGGCAAGTGAGCGCAGGCTTGGCCGAGGTAGTCAAGCACGGGCTGATCTGGGACGCATCGTTTGTCGATTGGATCGACGGGAACGCCGGGAAGCTGAGATCGCTTGATCCGGAGGCGCTCGGCTATGCGCTGCACAAGGGCTGCTCCGTGAAGGCGGCAGTCGTCTCGCAGGACGAGCGGGAAAACGACGTGCGCGCGATCCTGAATCTCGGCCATACGATCGGCCATGCGCTGGAAGCGGTCGCCGGCTACGGGGAGATGCTTCACGGCGAAGCGATTTCGATCGGTATGGTCGGAGCGGCCCGGATCGGCGTTGAACTCGGGGCTCCGCAAGAGGTATACGAGGTAACGAAACGCGTGCTGGCCAAATGCGGATTGCCGGTCCGCCTGCCTTCCCACTTCGACACGGATGCGGTTATGGACGCGATGATGCACGACAAGAAGTTCAAGGAAGGCCGCATGGTCTATATTGTCCCCACGGCGATCGGCCAGGTGGAGATCGACAAGAACATGAGCGCCGATCGGGTTCGACGGATGGTGGAGCAGCTGAAGGAGGAGGCCGAAGTCTGATGAGTGTACGGGGAATTCGTGGAGCCATTACGGTGGATGTGAACGAGGAGCAGCCGATTTTGCGGGCGACGATCGAGCTGTTGAACGGGATCGTTGCGGACAACGGCATTGTGCCGGAGGATATTTGCAGCGTGATGGTAACGGTAACCGGGGATCTTGACGCAACCTTCCCGGCCCGGGCGATCCGCCAGATGTCCGACTGGGAGCTTGTGCCGCTTATGTGCGCGCTGGAAGTCCCGGTCAAAGGCAGTCTGGAGCGCTGTATCCGGCTGATGGTGCACGTCAATACGGAGAAGAAGCAGCATGAAATGCGCCATGTCTATCTGGGCGGCGCACAGGTGCTGCGTCCGGATTTGACGAAGGCGTAAGCGGATATGCGCGCATAACCGGTTGACGCCGGTTGCAGGGGTGCGGTATAGTGGGTGCAGGGTATTTGAACAAAACCGGATCGGTAAGAGACGGCCGGTAGCCGAGAGCAGCGTTAGATGCGTTTGAGATGAGATGAGCGGAGCTTAGCTTAGTATTGGAGAAGAACCGTCGTGGCCGCCGCAGCGGTATTCAGGATCCTTCGGGACGATGAGCCGTCACGGGCAGCCTATGCCGTCGACCGATGCGGGATAATCCTGTTAACGGAGTGCGGATGGACCGTTCGATGATCCTGTCATCATCTCATGCATTTATCGCTCCTGCGGCAGCAGGGGCTTTTTTAAATTCACAAATACGGGGCCCGCGAAAAGTGATCGAAACACTGCAAAGCTTCGCTTCACTTTTGCGGAGAAGAAAAGGGGTGCTCGCATGTCCAACGAATTGAAGGAAGTCGTCCGTTTGGCCTCGCAATACAATTTGATTCCGATCGTCCGTCACGTCATGGCGGACACCGAAACGCCGATCCGGCTGTTCCAGCACGTATGCCGCGAGGAGCGGGCGTTTTTGCTTGAGAGCGTGGAGGGCGGCGTGAAATGGGCCCGCTATTCCTTTATCGGAACCGATCCGTTCATGATCGTCCGCGGGAAAAACGGGACAATGACGGTTGAGCGGGACGGCGAGCTGACGGAACTGGGCGACAAACCGCTGGATCTGCTGAAGGCGCATCTTCGTTCCTACCGCAGTCCCGCGATTCCCGAGCTTCCGCCGTTTACGGGCGGAGCGATTGGCTTTTTCGGCTACGATTTGCTGCAATACTACGAGAAGCTGCCGGCTCACCGGATCGACGACCTGCAAATGGACGACCTCCATTTCATGTTCTGCGATCAGGTGGTGGTGTTCGACCACTTCAAACAGCAAGTTCAGGTGATCGGCAATGTGCATGTGCCCGTAGGGGCGACGGATGCGGACATCGAAGCGGCGTACGAACGGACCTGCCGCAAAATCGAATCGCTGATCG
>NZ_KK082160.1:39534-57602 GCF_000598065.1 Paenibacillus darwinianus
CCAGCAGCCGCTCCCGTATCCACTGATGGCCGGCGGATCGCCGCCGGCGGACCCCGAGCTCGGCGTGGTTCACTCTAACGTTACGAAGGCGCAGTTTATTGCGAATGTGGAGAAGGCTAAGGAATATATCCGGGCCGGCGACATTTTCCAGGTTGTGCTGTCCCAGCGGTTCAGCATCGACACGGAGGTCGATCCGCTTCATGTATACCGCGTGCTGCGCACGATGAACCCGTCGCCTTATATGTACTATCTGAAGCTGGACGAGGAGATCATCGTCGGAACCTCGCCGGAGGCGCTCGTGAAGGTGGATGGCGGACGGGTGGAAACGCGGCCGATCGCCGGCACGCGGCCGAGGGGCAGGACGCCAGAGGAGGATCTGGCGCTGGAACGCGAGCTTCTCGCCGACGAGAAGGAACGCGCCGAGCATCTGATGCTGGTCGATCTCGGCCGCAACGACATCGGGCGAGTCGCGGAATACGGCAGCGTCAAATGCGATGCGTATATGGAGATCGAACGGTATTCGCATGTCATGCATATCGTCTCCAACGTATCGGGCAAGCTGCGTCCGGATAAGGATTTCTTCGACGCCTTCGTCTCCTGCATGCCGGCGGGCACTGTGTCGGGAGCTCCTAAGCTGCGGGCGATGGAAATTATTTCCGAGCTTGAGCACGAGGCGCGCGGCGCATACGCCGGCGCGATCGGCTATCTCGGGTTTTCCGGTAGCCTGAATACCTGCATCACGATCCGTACGATTGTGTTCAAGAACGGCAAAGCCTATGTGCAATCCGGCGCGGGCATCGTATGGGATTCGGTGCCGGAGAGCGAGTACCAGGAAACCGTCAACAAAGCGAAGGCGTCGCTCAAGGCGATCCGCGCTGCGGAAGCGATGTTTCCGGCGCGTGAATCGCACGGCTCGCACCGCAACGTAACGAATATGGATTATTACCATCGCGTGTAGAAAATAAGGGGGGAGCGGAGATGGCGGAGACGAATACGATGCAGCAGGCGCTAAACCGGCTGATCGGCGGCGGCGACTTGTCGCGGGAGCAGGCAAGGAGCGTCATGGAGACGATGATGAGTGGCGAAGCGACGTCCGCACAAATCGCCGCGGTTGTGACGGCGCTCAGAATGAAGGGTGAATCGATGGACGAAATTGCGGGCTTCGCCGAGGTGATGCGCGCTTTTTCCAACCGGGTCGTGACGGAACAGGACGGGCTGCTCGATACGTGCGGAACCGGCGGCTCCGGCATTCATAAATTCAACATCTCGACCGCTTCGGCGATCATCGCGGCGTCGGCCGGCGTGCGCGTGGCAAAGCACGGCAACCGGGCCATGTCGGGAAAGGCCGGCAGCGCGGACGTGCTCGAAGCGCTCGGCGTCAACATCAATTTGACTGCGGCGCAAGCGGGAGATTGCCTGAACGCGATCGGCATCTGCTTCATGTTCGCGCAGCTGTTCCATCCGTCGATGAAATATGCGGCTGGGCCGCGGCGCGAGCTTGGCGTGCGGACGATTTTCAACATGCTCGGTCCGCTGACCAATCCGGCGGGCGCTGACCGTCAGCTGCTCGGACTGTACGACCGTTCGCGGACCGCGACGGTTGCGGCGGTGCTCGGCGAGTTGGGCCTTAAGCGGGCGCTGGTCGTAAGCAGTCATGACGGCCTGGACGAGATCAGCATATCGGATGCAACGCAAATATCGGAGCTGGGCGGCGGGGATGTTCATACCTTCGACATCACGCCGGAGGAGTTGGGACTGACACGGCGCTCGCTGGGCGAGGTGGCGGGCGGCGACGCGGCGGAGAACGCCGCGATTATCCGGCGCGTTTTCCGCGGCGAGGAGAAGGGGGCATACCGCGATATCGTGCTGGCGAATGCCGGCGCCTGCATTTACGTCGGCGGCCAGGCCGATTCTCTGCAGGAGGGCGTACGCAAAGCGTCGGAGACGATCGACTCGGGTGCGGCTGGAGACAAGCTTGAGGCGCTTATTCGAATGACGGGAGAGTTGACTCATGTTTCTTGATAAAATCGTGGCGGTTAAACGTAAGGAAGCGGAGGAGCTTGCGGAGGCGTTCTCGTTGGAAGAGGCCGAAAGGCAAATCGCCCGGATGCCTGCGACGAAAGGATTCGAGCGGGCTCTTGCGGATGGACGGAAACGTGCGCTTGGCCTGATTGCCGAGGTGAAGAAGGCGTCGCCCTCCAAGGGGCTCATCCGGCCGGACTTTCATCCGGTCGAGCTGGCCCAAACGTATGAACGGGCGGGCGCGGACTGCATTTCCGTCCTGACGGACCGGGATTTCTTTCAGGGCTCGAACGATTATTTGACGGACATTCGCGCCAATGTCGGGGTGCCGCTGCTCCGCAAGGATTTCACGATCGATTACCGCCAGATTTATGAGGCGAGGCTGATCGGCGCGGATGCGATTTTGTTGATCGCCGCGATCCTGACCCCCCGTCAGATCGCCGATTATCATGAGTTGGCCCAATCGCTGGGCATGGACGTGCTGGTTGAAGTGCACGACCGTGCCGAGCTGGAGACGGTGCTGGAGCTGGACAAAGCCACGCTGATCGGCATCAACAACCGCAACCTGAAGACGTTCGTCACCGATCTCGCAACGACGGAGGAGCTGATCGGGCTTGTACCGGACAACGCCACGCTGATCAGCGAGAGCGGCATTGCGGGGCCCGGCGACCTTGCGTACCTGCAGGGCCTGGGCGCGAAGGGCGTGCTGATCGGCGAGCATTTCATGCGGAAGCCGGATGTCGGCGAGGCAGTTCTGGAGCTGATGGGACCGGTAACGGAGCGATGAGCGCGCGCATCAAAATATGCGGGCTTCGCGACGCGGAAACGATCCGGGAAATGGACGGATTGCCCATCGACGAGATCGGCTTCATTTTTGCAAAAAGCCGCCGGCAGGTGACACCCGAGCAGGCGGCCGGGTTGATAGCCGAAGCCTGCCGTTTGCGTGGTTCGAACGGCTTGCCGCCCCGTACGGTCGGGGTTTTCGTCAACCCGGAGCTCGAGGAGCTGCAGGCGCTGCTCGGTACCGCGCCGCTTGACGTGCTGCAGCTGCACGGCGGGGAATCGGCCGCTGACTGCCGCGCGATTCGCGAGGCGACAGGGAAGATGGTGTGGAAGGTGTTTTCGATCCGCGGAGACGAGAGAGTGACGGCGGCCGATCGGGTTGCGCCCTATGCCGGAGCAGTTGACGGGATCATGATCGACACCGCCGGCGGCGGCACGGGAACCGCGTTCGATTGGTCCGTGATCGGCGACTACAAGGAGGCGGCCGAGGCGATCGGCGTTCCGCTCTATGTGGCGGGCGGCCTGCATGCCGACAATGTCGCCGGGCTGGCCCAGCGTTACGCGCCGGACGGCGTCGACGTATCGAGCGGCGTGGAAACGGACGGTGTAAAGGATATAACGAAAATCAGAACGTTTGTGGAAAGGGTGAGGGCAAGATGAGTCAGGTGCCAGACCAGCACGGCCGGTTCGGCAAATTCGGCGGACGCTACGTTCCCGAGACGTTGATGAACGCGCTGATCGAGCTGGAGGAAGCTTACAAGCACTATTCGACGGATCCGGAGTTTATCGCCGAGGTCCGACAGCTTCTGAAGCAATATTCCGGACGGCCGACCTCGCTCTATTATGCCGACAGGCTGACAAAGCAATTGGGTGGGGCCAAAATCTATCTGAAGCGGGAAGACCTCAATCATACGGGCGCGCATAAAATCAACAACACAATCGGCCAAGGCGTGCTCGCGAAACGGATGGGCAAGACGAAAATCATCGCCGAAACCGGCGCGGGCCAACACGGCGTGGCATCGGCTACCGTCGCGGCGCTGCTTGGGATGGAATGCAAGGTGTTCATGGGCGAGGAGGATACGAAGCGTCAGCAGCTGAACGTGTTCCGCATGAAGCTGCTCGGCGCCGAGGTGGTGCCCGTCCTGTCGGGGACTCGCACGCTGAAGGATGCCTGCAACGAAACGCTCCGCTATTGGGTCAGCCACGTGGACGACACCTACTATATTCTCGGTTCCGTAACAGGCCCGCATCCGTATCCGATGATCGTGCGCGACTTTCAGCGGATTATCGGCGATGAGACCAGGGAGCAGATTGTTGCGGCCGAAGGCAGGCTGCCGGATTATATCGTGGCGGCCGTCGGCGGCGGCAGCAATGCGATGGGGATTTTCTACCCGTTCGTCGGGGACGAATCGGTGCGGCTGCTCGGCGTCGAAGCGGCGGGCAGAGGTGTCGACACGCTGGAGCATGCGGCTACGATGACCAAGGGCAAGCACGGCGTTTTCCAGGGCTCGCTCAGCTATGTGCTGCAGGACGAGTTCGGCCAGGTTCAGCCTGCGCATTCGATCTCCGCAGGTCTCGATTATCCGGGCATCGGACCGGAGCATTCCTACTTGAAGGACAGCGGGCGTGCGGAGTATGTGCCGATTACCGATGCGGAGGCGCTGGAGGCGCTGCAGCTGCTGTCGCGCACAGAGGGCATCATTCCGGCGCTGGAATCAGCGCATGCCGTCGCGCATACGACGAAGCTGGCGCCGACGCTCGGCAAGGATAAGGTGATCGTGATCAGCCTGTCCGGACGCGGTGACAAGGATGTCGAGTCGATCATGCATTATTTGGGAGGTAACGGAATTGAATCGCATTGACGCCGCATTTGCACGTCTTCAGGCGGAGGGCCGTACCGCGCTTATTCCGTTTATCACGGTCGGCGACCCGGATATCGACACGTCGGTCGACATTATCCGCAAGCTCGCGGAAGCGGGAGCGGACATGATTGAGCTAGGCGTGCCTTATTCCGACCCGCTGGCGGACGGGCCGGTCATCCAGCGCGCCTCGGAGCGGGCGCTCGTTCATCGAATTACGATTCTCGACTGCATGCAGGTCGCCGAGGATGCGCGCAAAGCCGGCGCGGATTTGCCTTTTATTTTGTTCACTTACTACAATCCGGTGCTGCAGCTCGGCCTGGAGTCCTTTTTCTCATTGATTGCCAATAAAGGCATCAGCGGGCTCATCATTCCCGATCTTCCGATCGAGGAGGACGAGGAGGTGCGCGGTCTGGCGGAAGCGGCGAACATTCATTTGATCCCTCTGGTGGCGCCTACCTCCCATGACAGGGTCGTGCGCATCGCCGCCAAAGCGCGCGGCTTCGTTTACTGCGTTTCCTCGCTTGGTGTCACCGGCGTCCGCTCGGATTTTCATGCCGGAATCGATGAGTTTCTGCGCTCCGTGCGGGATGCCGCGAACGTTCCGATCGCCGTAGGCTTCGGCATTTCAAGCCGGGAGCAGGTCGAGCGGATGGCAAAGCAGGCGGACGGCGTCATTGTGGGAAGCGCCATCGTGCGGCGAATCGAGGAATCGCTGCCGTTATTGAACGATCCGGCGACGAAGGAAGAAGGCTTGAACCGGATCCGTGATTATGTCGCGACCTTGAAAGTGTAGCCGCCTGCCTGTTTGCATTCTCCGGCGCAGCTGTTCGATTATACGACCTCTGACGGCGCAAGCCGCAGGGGTCTTTTACTTGATGATTGGGTACGGATATGAGACAATGGGTTCCATCGATAACGAATTTGGAATAATCCGGTGAGGTGATCCGCAGTGCAGCCAAAAAGCAATATCGTCCATTTACCGGTCTATCAGCCCGGCAAGCCGATCGAAGACGTGAAGCGCGAGCTCGGCCTGACCGAAGTGACCAAGCTGGCCTCCAACGAGAATCCGTTCGGGTGCTCGGAGCTGGCCAAGCAAGCCATTATGAATGAAATTGGAAATACGAGCGTCTATCCGGACGGAGCCGCCGTTGCCTTGACCGACACGCTGGCCTCTCAGCTTGGCGTGGGGAAGGACCAGCTCATTTTCGGAGCGGGCTCCGACGAAGTGATTCTGATGATCGCCCGCGCCTTTCTTGTAAAGGGCGACGAGACGATTATGGCGGACGAGACGTTCGCTCAATACAAGCATAACGCGGAAATCGAGAACGCTGCCATTATCGAGGTGCCGCTGAAGGACGGCAAGCATGATCTGCCGGCAATGCTCGCCAAAGTAACCGATCGCAGCAAAATCGTCTGGATATGCAACCCGAACAATCCGACCGGCACCATCGTGACCAAGGAGGAGCTGGACGTTTTTATGGCGCAGGTGCCGGCATCGGTGCTGGTGGTGCTTGATGAGGCGTATTGCGAGTATATCGACGATCCTTCGTATCCGGACGGCGTCGATTACGTCAAAGCGTATCCCAACGTCATTGCGCTCCGCACGTTCTCCAAAATCTACGGTCTCGCGTCGCTGCGCATCGGCTACGGGATCGGGCGTCCGGACATCATCCGCTTCGTTAATCAGGTGCGCGAGCCGTTCAATACGACGCGCTACGCGCAGGCGGCGGCCAGGGCGGCGCTCGGGGACCACGCATTCGTACAGTCCTGCCGCGATCGGAACGCGGAAGGACTCCGTTATCTTCAGGAGCAGTTCGACCGCCTTGGACTGTCTCACTTCCCTGCATACGGCAACTTCGTGATGTTCGACGCGCAGCGTCCATCGGCGATCGTATTTGAAGAGCTGCTTAAGAAGGGGATCATCACGCGCGCGCGGTGGACCTATTATCCGACGCATATCCGGATAACGGTTGGCAGCCGTGAGCAGAACGAGAAGTTCATCCAGGCGCTTGAGCAGGTGCTGCAGGAAGTGGCGGTGCAAGCATAACCTCTATGACGACAATCACGATATTTGGCGTCGGCCTGATCGGCGGATCGCTGGCGCTCTGCTTCAAAGACAAGCCGGGCTTTCGGGTAATCGGCCATTCGGTTCGGCAGGCTTCTGTGGATAAATATGTGCAACGCGGCGTCGTCGACGCCGCCACCACCTCGATGGAGGAGGCGGCGGAGAACGCCGATTTTATTTTTTTGTGCGTACCTGTCGGCAATCTGGATGAGTACGTGCGCAAGCTGAGCAGGATGAAGCTTAAACCGGGCTGCATCATCACGGATGTCGGGAGCACCAAAGCGTCGGTAGCCGCATCCGCCTCTTCACTGCAGTTGAAAGGGGCCGTTTTTATCGGCGGCCATCCGATGGCCGGGTCGGAGCGTTCGGGCGTGGAAGCGGCAAGCTCGCACCTGTTCGAAAACGCCTACTACGTGCTGACGCCGGACCGGGAGACGCCGAGGGAGGCGCTCGACCGGTTAACGGAGCTGCTGGAGCATACGAAGGCTCATATCGTTGCTGTCGACGCAGAGGAGCATGACGAGATCGTCGGCGCAATCAGTCACCTTCCGCATATCATTGCGGTGGCGCTGGTGAATCAGATCCGCGGCTATAACGAGACAAACGCCTTGTATGAGGCGCTGGCCGCTGGCGGTTTCCGAGACATAACGCGGATCGCGTCCGGCGATCCGGTTATCTGGCGGGATATTCTGCTGCACAACAAGTCGGTGCTGCTTCGACTGCTGCACGATTGGCGGGAGGGGACGGACCGGTTCATTGAACTGATCGGAGCGGGCGATGCGGACGGGATCGAAGAAGCTTTCCGCAGCGCCGGCCATTTCCGCAGCCAATTGCCGGAGCGCCGCAAAGGGATGCTGCAGGCTTTATACGAATGCTATATCGACGTGCCCGACCATCCTGGCATTATCGGCCGGATCGCAACCGAGCTCGGCGACAACCGAATCAATTTGAGCAACCTGCAAATCATTGAGAGCAGGGAGGACGTCCCGGGCATACTCCGGCTCTCTTTCCGGAAGCAGGAGGAGTTGGACCGGGCGGTCCGGCTTCTGGATTCATTAGATTTCCGCGTTCATTACTGAGCCCGGTCCTCCATAGCTTATACCATGTAGCGAAAAACGCGCTTTACAAGCGCGTTTTTCGCTGTTCCAGGGCGATTCGAAAATGGATAATTAAAATGTAAGCGGATACTTGACAAAATGAAAACGAATACATATAATAAGGGTACAGTATGGTTTCTCTCCACTCCTATCCATATCATTTGCACTTTGTGCAGCCACCTTTCGGGTGGTCTTTTTTTTGCGAAATTTTAATCTCTAAACGTCCTGCTGCTGTGATACAATAAACCTAGCTTGTAAAATTATGGAGTATACCGGTTGTGTCGAACGAAGCAGGATTTTCGGCTTAATGCTCGAAATTTTATAGAATCGATTATTTTAACACTTCACGCCGAGCCGCCGCGTTTTTTCTGCGGCGGAATCCGGCGACATCGTTTTATAAAAATTTTATTTGCGACATCGCGAAACTTTTCCCTCCCTTTTCGGTACAATGAGTATAACCGGACTGGGAGCTGAATTCGAAGGCCAAGGAGGGTCGCTTTGGATGACCGACTCCCAGTTAATAAGAGAAATAAAAGACGGCAACGTACAGCTTTACTCGGAATTAATGCGACGCTATCAACGCAAAATATTAGCCTTCATTTTTCATATGCTGAAGGGTGCACAGCTCGAGCTTATGGCTGAGGATCTGTGCTCGGAATCATTCTATAAAGCGTATCGCAGCTTGCATTCATTCCGTGAAGGAGAGGCCTCCTTTTCCACCTGGCTGTACACGATTGCCCGGAATACGGTGTTAAGCGAGCTTCGCAAGCAAAGGACGGGCCATGTGTCGCTGGAGGAATCCGGCCTCATGCCCGTCGCTTCGCCCGATTCCGTGCCGGAGCAGCGGCTGCTTCAACGGGAGCGCATGGGTCTTGTTCGCGATGCGATTAACAACTTGCCAGAGAAACAGCGATCCGCCCTGATTTTGAGGGAATACGACCAGATGGACTACCAAGAGATCGCCTCGATCCTCGGCCAGACCGTCAGCTCGGTCAAGTCGCTGTTGTTTCGGGCGAGAGCCAGCGTCAAGACGCAGTTGGAGCCGTATTTCGGAGAATCGCCGTTCATGGAAGAATACGAGGGGATGAAAGCGCGATGAAATGCGAGGAAGCGCAGGAGCTGTTCGGCGTGTATTGGGATTTGCCCGAGAAGGATCCGGAACGGGAGGTTTTGGAGAAACATTTGCTTCACTGCGAACCCTGCGCGGAAGAATTCCGCATGTGGGAAGAAAGTGAATCGATGATCCGGAATTTGACGACGGAGCAGCCTTCCATTGGACCTGTCGATCATGTGAATCGCGGAGTCATGAACCGGATTTATGCGGAAGACAACTGGTTTATGCCGGTGAAGGAGCGAACCTATCAGTTTACGGGCGCGTTCAGGCGAAAGTTGGCGGCGGTCATTGCTTGCTGCCTGGCGATGTTCAGCAGCGCCTTTTTTTATCTGGTCTTTGGTAGGCCCGCCGATTCCTCGGCGGTCGAGGTCGAGAAGCTGACCGGGTTGCTGGACACGGCGAACGCCTCAAGCCAGACGGCCGCCATCAGCCTGGATTTTTATCAGGATATTCCCGTAGCCAGCATCAGCGATCCGCTCGTGCTGCAGGTTGTTCCGACTGTGCCGCAGTATTGGGTGGCTTTATCCTTGCTTGGCATGATTATGACCCTATTGACGATCAACTGGATATCCCGGACACGCGCATAATTATGAAATGAAGGAGCGGGTGCAATTTGATCATCGGCTTGATCCGTCACGGCAAAACGGATTGGAACGCCCTCGGCAGAATTCAAGGGCAGACGGACATTCCGTTGAATGAAGAAGGCAAACGGCAGGCGGAAGCGCTGGCGTTACGGCTTTCGGGCGAAGGGCGGCAATGGGATGCGATTGTCTCCAGCGATTTGCGGCGTGCGGGGGCTACGGCGGCGATCATTGCGGCCAGGCTCGGTATCCCGCGTCTGCCGTCCGATCCGCGGTTAAGAGAACGGTTTTTCGGGGAAGTCGAAGGCACGACGGAGGAGGAACGGCTGCTTCGTTGGGGACCGGATTGGCGCAAGGCCGATGCGGGACAAGAAAGTGATGAATCCGTGCAGGCGAGGAGCCTGGCATTCGTTCAGGAAATGCTGACCGCAAACAGGCACCCCCGGCTGCTCGTCGTCTCGCACGGCAGCTTACTGGCGCAGCTGCTGCGGGGGATGTGCGACAAACTTGACGACAGTCATTTGGTTAACATGTCGTTGTCGGTCCTGCAGTACGAGGCCGGCGCGAAACGATGGAATTCCGTTCTGCATAATTGCACGAATCACTTGAAAGAACTCACGCCCAAGAGCTGAGAACCGGATGATCCGGTTCTGGCTTTTTTTTTTCTGGCGACCTATGCGAATGTCCATACGGGTTTAAAATCTTCCAATCGTCCCATAATGATAGTAAACCGATGGAACGGAGGGTTTTTATGAACCTGGCCGATATGCTCGGCTATGCGGATATCGCACAGCTTACACGGATAGCGGTCGCCTACGGCTGCGATTGCAACGGACATTCGAAGCACGAGTTGATCCAATCGATCCTGACCGCCGTCGGCCGCAGAGAGCTCTTCGATGCGCAGATCGACGGTATGCCGATTGAGGACCTGCGGTTTCTGAACTCTCTGCTGTTTGACGCGCGTGAAGCGTTCAGCCTTGAAGAGCTGTTGGCCCGTGTGCGTCTCAGCCGGTTCGACCGAACCGACTCTGTCGCTGCCAAGGCGCCGGAAGCTAAACAGGCGGTCGCCGCGAAAGCGGGACGGGCACCGGTTCCGGGAAAGCGACAGCGCGCGAAGCCAGGCGCCAAAGGGGTGAAGAACGAGAGTGCCCCGGCCGTATCGCCGGAAGCGAGCTTGCGGGAGACGATAGCGCGCTTCAAGCAGTCGGGCTGGCTGTTCAACGGTTACTCCGGGACGAACCGCTATCTTTTCCATGTGCCGAACGATTTGAAGGACCGTTTTCGCGATGCGCTCGGGCGCCGGTTTGAGGCGAGGCTGCACTACGGGGAAGAGCCGGCCGCGTACCGCGACGAGCAGACGCTGATGGCGGAAGATGTGCTGCTGTTTTTGGGGCATATCGACAAGCATGATATCCCCTTGACGGCGGACGGTGCGATGTACAAGCGCAACGCCGCCCAGCTTCTGGAACTGCTCTCCGTTCGTGAAGAGCTTCCCCAGAAGGGTCCCTGGCGGTTCGGATACGGCCGGCGATTCAAGGATTTTCCGGATCGGCTGGCGCTGATCTACGACTATTCGCACTACAGGAGATGGATTTCGGAGGCTGATTTACGATTGACGCTGACGGCTGCGGGTAAAGAAAAATTAGAAGGACGGATCAGGGAGGAGCCCGAGGTGCTGTACCGCTTCTGGCTGCGCTTGTATAAGGGAGCCGTACCCAATGTTCTGTCTCTCGTTAACTGGATCGACAGGCTTGCCGCGCGCTGGGTATCGGCCGACTCGCTTCAGGCTGTGCTGCTTCCGTACGTCAGGCCGTTTTATTATGACGATGCCGCCGCCGTTCTCGACAAGCGCGTGCTTGGGATGATGGTTCATCTCGGCTTGCTGCGGCAGGGCCGGGACGACGCGCTCGGCAACGTGTACAAAATGACGAATGCCGGGCGGGCGGCGGTTAAAGGCAGCCGGATTGAGGAGCGCGAAGGCCTGACGCTTGATTGACAAGGCGTAGGCCTTACTGCTAGAATCTCTCCTGTCATAAAGGAGGGAACGGAAAATGCTTTTACCTTATGCGGGCAAGCTGCCCGATGTGCACGGCACCGTCTTCACAGCGGAGGGGGCGAAGCTGATCGGAGACGTCACGGTCGGCGAGAAAAGCACGATTTGGTACAATGCGGTGCTAAGAGGGGATTTGGCGCCGATCGTCATCGGCAGCCGAAGTAATCTGCAGGACGGTGTGATCGGACATGTAAACACCGATCAGCCGCTCATTGTCGATGATGAGGTGTCGGTCGGACACGGCGCTATCATCCACGGATGCCGGTTAGGCAGGGGCACATTAATCGGGATGGGGGCCATCGTACTTAACGGGGTCGAAATCGGTGAATATGCTTTAGTAGGAGCCGGTTCGATCGTTACGGAAAACAAAACAATCCCACCTTATACGCTTTCTTTGGGTTCGCCTGCCAGAGTCGTCAGAGAATTGAACGAACACGATCTACAGCGGATGAAAAGGACAATGGAGAGTTACGTGGCGAAAGGAATCGAATACGGAATGGGATAAACACCGGTACGGAGGTGGATCCTATGGACAAAATGAAAGTAACGTATGAAGCAATGTTGGGGCTCGCGGCCGAAATGATACTGGATGAAGCGGTGAACGCATTCCGCAGGAAAAAGATTTATGACGATATAGACAGGGCGTTGGCGGACGGAGACGAGGACGGCTTCAGGCGATTGACGGACGAGTTGAAAACGCTATGCAAATAGGACACGGCGATCACGCAAGTCATCGCGGTCCAGAAGCGGCTACGGCCGCCCGCGGGAGATGACCGTACGGGCACGGAGCCGTTTTTTCTTGCCGTCGTGAAGCGCTTGGACGCGAACGCCGCTTCATTTTGCATGCGCATATTGTTAAGATAATGATCGAAGATAATACGAACGAGTCGGAGGTAGCGGAGAACGATGAAATTCAATGATTTCAGCGCGGAAAAATGGGGGGAGCTGCAGCGGTATTTCGATACGTGCCTGCTTCCGGTCACCGGACTTGCAGGCGGAGAAAGTCCGGATGAAGCGACGCACCAGCTGGAGCGGCTTCGCGATTTGCTGTCGCTGGTCGAAGGGCCCTATGCCGGGCGGACGGTAACGTACCCTGCGCTTCATTACATACCGGAAGGGGAGGCTGCAGCGGATTTGGTGGCAGGCGTCGTCTCTCGGCTCAGGTCGGCCGGCTTCAAATACGTCATTATCGCATCGTTGTCGGCGGAGGGGATAGGCCGTTCGCGGCATGAAGACATCGCCGATTTGTGGCTCGTCCCGCAGGAGGACGGCACACTGCCCGAGGCCCGGGAGGCGTCGGCGGCCGTTCTGGCGATGTGGAAGCGCACGGCGGAGACATAACCGGAGAACGGAACGGCGTGTCTTTACGTTTGAATTAAACGAAGGAGTCAGCCAAATGTGACAAAATGGCAACAAATTTCAAACGGCAAATGATGGGACTTTCAATTTGTTTGAACGATTCTTGACGCTCCAAACCACCTAAGCTATTATAAGTAATGTCTTGGTTCGTTATCAATTATGTCTTGTGGACAAGACCGGCAATACGATTGGCAAAGGGGGTAGAACAGTAGATGAGCAACCACGATCAGCATGAATCCTCGCATAAATCCGTGAAACGCAAAGAGATGTCCCGGCGTCAATTTTTGTCGTACACACTCGGAGGTGCGGGCGCTTTCATGGGTGCCGGCATGATTTTGCCAATGGTTCGCTTCGCGGTGGACCCGTTATTGGTAAAGAAAACGGAAAGCGTGTTCGTAAAAGTCGTCGCGGAAAGTGAAATCGGGAATGAGCCCAAAGAATTTAAGTTCCAGATCAATCAGGTCGACGGCTGGTACGAAAGCGAACCGCAGATCGCAGCATGGATTGCGAGAGGGCAGGACGGGAAAATTTACGCGTTGTCTCCGATTTGCAAGCATCTGGGATGTACCGTAAACTGGAACACACAGGGAGACAATCACTATTTTTGCCCGTGCCACGGAGCGGAATATACCGTTGACGGCAAGCAATTGAAGGTTGCCCCTAAGCCGCTTGACGAATATCAAGTGAAGCTTCAGGACGGAAACGTGTATCTCGGGCCGATCATACCGAACACACGTGTATAAAGGAGGCGTAAAGACAGATGATTAAATCAATATACAATTGGATTGACGAACGTCTGGACATTACGCCGATGTGGAGGGACGTGGCCGACCACGAGGTGCCCGAGCACGTTAACCCGGCCCATCACTTCTCCGCATTCGTGTACTGCTTCGGAGGTCTGACATTTTTTATTACGGTCATTCAGATTTTATCCGGGATGTTTCTCACGATGTATTATGTGCCGGATATTATCAATGCGTACGCCAGTGTTGATTATCTGCAAAGCAAGGTGGCTTTCGGCGGGATCGTTCGGGGGATGCACCATTGGGGAGCGAGCCTCGTTATCGTCATGATGTTCCTACATACGCTCCGGGTGTTTTTTACCGGCTCCTACAAAGCGCCGCGCGAAATGAACTGGGTGGTAGGGATGCTGATTTTCTTCATTATGCTGGGTCTCGGCTTCACCGGCTACCTGCTGCCCTGGGATAACAAAGCCTACTACGCAACGAAGGTAGGCATTCAAATCGCTGACTCGGTGCCGATTGCAGGACCGTATATCAAACAATTGATGCAAGGCGGCGATATCGTAGGAGCGCAGACGTTGACCCGCTTCTTCGCGATCCATGTATTCTTCTTGCCTGGCGCATTGCTCGCCATGCTGGCCGCCCATTTCATCATGATCCGCAAACAAGGCATTTCCGGACCACTCTAATCGAAGGGAGACCTGACCCATGGCCGCAAGCTCCAAGGGCAACGAAAAAGTCGTGTACGTGGGCGACTCCCGGATTCGCAAAGGGACTTCGCCTAACATACCGGCCGACTATTCCGCTTTCCCCGGCAAATCGGAAGCGTTCATACCGAACTTCCTGCTGAAGGAATGGATGGTCGGCGTCGTCGTGCTCGTCGGCTTACTGGTACTGACGATCGCAGAACCGGCTCCGCTCGGATATCCTGCGGATCCGCTTAACGCGGCATTCATTCCGATGCCGGACTGGTACTTCCTGTTCTTGTATCAATTACTGAAATATCCGTACGTATCGCAGGATTATCTCGTGCTCGGCACGGTCGGCGTACCGGGTATCGCGTTCGGCGCGCTTATGCTGGCTCCGTTTCTGGATACGGGCAAGGAACGCCGCTTCTATCGCCGTCCGATCGCGTCGTCATTGATGATTCTGTCCCTGATTGCGATCGTTTATTTGACGAAGGTTTCTTGGGATTTTTACACGCATGAACTGCGGCTCACCAATACAATCCCCGAGCATAAGCTTCGTGAGGAGAAGGCGCGCGAGGCGGCCGAGAAAGGCCAGGAGCGCCCGAATCCGATGAAAAAGGAAAAGCCTGCCGCGCTGGTCGATGCTGACGATCCGGCGACTGCAATCCTTAAGAAAGCGCAATGTATTACCTGTCATGCCGCCGATCTTCAAGGACAGGCCGGCATACCTGCATTGGCAGGCGTCGGCGACCGGTTGACCAAAGAGGAGATCGCCGAAATCGTCACGAACGGCCGAAACAATATGCCGTCTTTCAAAGAGCAGCTATCGACGGCTGAGATTGACCAAGTGGCGACATGGCTCGCCAAGCAGAAGGCAGTCCAATAACACATGTACGCATAACCTGACCGAGCCTGTAACGGTCAGGTTTTTTGCAGGGAAAGGGGTGCCGGTGATGCCGGTTTCATGGTTGTGGAGCGAGTCGGTTCTGATGAAGCGATCGTTTCTGTGGTTGTTGTTTTTAAGTAACGCAGCGGGGACGGCCTACGGTTACATCTGGTACGGCAATCAGCTGGCTTACACGCTGGACAATCACCCGTTGTGGCGAATCGTATTCGTGCCCGACAGTCCGACGGCCAGCTTGTTTTTTACGTTTGTACTGCTGTTTTTTCTGTTTCCGCCCAAGGTGGAGACGAGAGGGTATCTGCTGCTGCGGATGGTCGTCGAAGCGCTTGCCGTTGTGACGCTAGTGAAATACGGTATTTGGGCCGTTACGATGAATGCGGCGCAAGGCGCGCAGGGAGAAGCGCTCAACTGGCAGAACTGGATGCTGATCGCCTCGCATTCGGCTATGGCCGTTGAGGGGCTGTTGTACGTTCGCTTCATGCGTTTTGGGCGCATGGCTGCGGCGCTGGCTTTCGGCTGGATTCTGCTAAACGATGCGGTTGATTATACGTTTGAGGTGTATCCTTGGCTGCCCCGCGTGCTCATCGATAACATCCAGGCTATCCGCAACTTCACGGTCGGCCTGTCAGCCGCGAGCTTTCTGGTGACCCTGCTCGCGTTGGCGCACAAGCGAAGTCTGCTGTACAGAAATTCACGGCGGCATAACGCCAAGGTCTAAGCGGGACACCCTTCTCATAGGATGAAGGAGGAGGGATGTCCGTGAAATACCGAAACCGGCTGTTGGTCGTGCTGACGGCTTTGCTGATCGCCTCCGGGTTGTCTATGGCATGGAAGATGGAAGCGTCGGAGGGCTCCGGCAAGGATCCGCAATCGAAACGGGATGTGCTGGCGGCCTGGACCGAGGGCTTCTATCAAGCCTCGATCGAAGGGAATCGCCAATTGGCATATGGGTATGTATTGAAAATAAAATCCGTCGCCGGGGATCGTGAGCTTCGTTCGTTGGGCACGAAGGAAGGATGGAAGGTGCTTGATGAGCGGCTGAATGCGGCCGAAACACTTATTGAGCGCGGTGAATTCGCCTACACGTGGCGGGAGGAAGCCGCAAGGCTCAAGCTGGCCGTCGACGCGCTCTCCCGTGACCGAAATGCGCTATGGCGGCAATATGAGCGGCTGCTGCGGGAGGATTTGAGCCGCCTGCGTAAAGCGTGGCAGCGGGGCGGGAAAGAAGGGGATGCGTCCGCCTATGCGGCGTTGGATCAGTTGGAGAGCCATACGCTGCGGCTCGAAGCAGCTGCGGCTTTCGGGGCGGAGCCGGCGCGAGTCTCTTTATTGAAGGAGAGAATTCGCTATACGGAGAAGCTGCTGCAAGCGGCTCCAGGCGGTCCGGACAGTGCGAACCGAACGTTGACCGAGGGCTCGTTCATGCTGCTCGGGGATTCCGTGGACCGGTTATTTGCTTCAGACACGGCCCGATCCGCTGCGGTAAGCGCGAGCGGCCATCCGTCCTGGCAATGGGCGGCGATGCTGGCGGTCATCGTGCTGGCCGGCCTCTTCTATACAGGCTGGCAGAAATTTCGCATCGACAGGGACGAAATTACCGTGCCGAAGCGCCCCTACCGCTGAGCCCGTCAATCAGGACTCGCGGAAGCCTTCTCCGATCACGTCGTGCGCCTCGCTGATGACGATAAAAGCCTTCGGATCGTATAAGAGGACGAGTTGCTTTAACAGCCGCACCTCCTGACGCCCAACGACGCAAAAGACGACTTGCTTGTCGGTGCCGGAGTAACCGCCTACGGCCGGCATGATCGTCACGCCGCGTTCCAACTCGCGCATGACCGCATCCGCGACGGCCTGCCCGTTCGTCGTAATAATGGAGAAGGCTTTACCGGAATAGACCCCCTCCTGAATGAAGTCGATCAGCTTGGTGGCGATGAAGACGACGACCAGAGTGTAGAGCACGCGCTCAACGGGGATGAACAGCAGCGACAGCCCGATCACGACCGCATCGAGCGTAAGTATAATCTGGCCCATACTCCAGCCGCGGCCCTTGGATACGATCCGGGCAATGATGTCGACACCGCCGGTCGTCGCCCCGAAGCGGAAGACGACACCGAGACCGGCGCCAAGGGTGACGCCCGCGTACAAGGCGGACAGCAGCAGGTCGCGGTCCGTCGAGAACGGGACAATGTGGCCGCTTGGCGATAGCCGCTCCATTACCCATAAGAAAAAGGCCAGGGAGATCGTACCGAAACCGGCCATCACCATTTGGTTTAAGCCCAGCAACCGCCAGCCTGCTATAAAGATCGGGATATTGAGCAGCAGCGTCGTCAGCGACAGCTTGAGTCCAAACGCATAATTGAGCAATATGCCGATGCCCGTGACGCCGCCCTCCATGAACTGGTTGGGCAGCACGAAATAATGAAGCCCAAACGCGTAGATCGCCGTGCCGGCTGCCACGCCAGCGGCGACGCGCCATTTTGCCGCAAGGCTCGTCCGGAATTTGCCCTTGCCTGCGATGTGCATGATTCGTCCTCCTTGATCTGCGCGCTCTCGACGCATGCTGTCGTTTCTAGTATGCGTTTTTTTGTCGTTCCGCACTAAGAATAACAGCGTTTACCGCCAACCGCAAAGGATTGTTTTCATTATCGCTTTGCGATAACATAAGGTGAGATAACCGGGGGAAGGATGTCGGGCATTGGCAGAAAAAACGTTAGCCGACGTTCAGCGCGAGGTGGACGCATACATATCGCAGTTCAAAGAAGGTTATTTCAGTCCGCTCGCCATGCTGGCTCGGCT
>NZ_KK082160.1:57702-58708 GCF_000598065.1 Paenibacillus darwinianus
AGTCCGCTCGCCATGCTGGCTCGGCTGAGTGAAGAGGTAGGAGAGCTCGCGCGTGAGGTCAACCACCAATACGGCCCCAAGCCGAAAAAACCGGACGAAGCCGACAATTCCATCGAGTTGGAGCTGGGCGACATCCTTTTTATCATAACCTGCTTCGCCAATTCGCTCGAAATCGATCTCGCAAGGGCGCACGACAAGGTGATGCACAAGTTCAATACGCGCGATGCGGGCCGTTGGACCAAAAAAGAAGGACCGTGAAGCACGCCCTTAACAATCGTTGTACCCCGGACATATGCTGTAGCATGAGGGTACAAGGAGGTTGGGCGGATGAACGGGGATGAGCATGTCAAACGGGCTTACGAATCGATTCTGCAGGGAGATTACGAGCAGGCGATCCGCTGCTTCGAGCAGGCGATCGCCGCCCATCCGGATAATCCGGCTTACCGTTACAAATGCTCGATCACCTGTGCGCGCAGCGCCAAATGGATGAAGGCCTTAGCGCATGCGGAGGAGGCGGAGCGGCTCGATCCGGGTAACGTGGTGTACGGCTTTCATCTGCAGACGGTGAAGGCCCGTATGCTGGCGGCCGAGGCGGAAGCGACGCTGGCTTCGGCCTCGCCCGACCTTGCCGCGGCAATCGAAGCGCTAATCGAGGCGACGAAGCTCGATCCGCTGTCGGATGAAGCGTTCCTGATGCTCGCCGCCGCATACGGAGCGGTTGGACGATACGGCGAAGCGGCGGCGAGCGCGGAGGAAGCGCTGAAGCTAAATCCGCAGCATACGGAAGCGGCCCGGCTGCTGCAGGGAATACGGCGCAAATGGCGCAAGGAGCGGCAGGACGGCAACCCCCGCGTTTGACGGCTTTTATTTTATCTTGATATCGGAACAGGAGATGCGAACATGTCGGAGAAAATACGCGTAGCGGTAGCGGGAGCAACCGGCCGGATGGGCCGCGAAGTGGTGAAAATGGTGCTGCAGGACGAGTCGCTGTCGTTGTCCGCCGCCG
>NZ_KK082160.1:58808-67027 GCF_000598065.1 Paenibacillus darwinianus
GCCGCCAGCGGCATCATCATCGGACGCAATCTGGAGGAGGCACTGCAGGGGGGCGGCACGGACGTGCTTGTCGACTTCACGGTTCCCCAGACGGTCTACGGCAATACGAAGACGGCCATCATGCATGGCGTCAGGCCGGTAGTGGGAGCCACCGGCTTCACGCCCGAGCAGATCGACGAATTGGACAAGCTGTGCGCCAGCCGAGGGATCGGCGGTCTGATCGCTCCGAACTTCTCGATCGGGGCCATTCTGATGATGAAGTTCGCCGCAGAGGCGTCGAAATATTTTCCCCATCTGGAAATTATCGAATATCACGGCGACCAGAAGCTGGACGCGCCGTCGGGCACTTCGATCAAGACGGCCGAGCTGATCTCCCAGGTGCGCAAGGAACTGCGGCAGGGAAATCCGAACGAAGAGGAGACGATCGAGGGCGCCCGCGGCGGCCATTATGACGGCTTCCGGATTCACAGCGTGAGGCTGCCCGGCGTATTCGCGCAGCAGGAGGTCATATTCGGCGCTTTCGGGCAATCGCTGAAGATACGCCACGACTCCTATGACCGCGCCGGTTATATGCCGGGCGTCAATAAGGCCGTGAAGAAGGTAATGGGGTATACGGGCCTTATTTACGGGTTTGAGCATTTGATGGATTAAGCGCGGCCGGCCGGTGCCGGCGGAAGCCGTTAATTAGCGACAGCAGCGACAGGGGGAGTTCCAATGAGCAAGCAAATGCAGATCGCATTTATCGCACATGACCGCAAAAAGGACGAGATGGTGAACTTCGTCATCGCTTACGAGCATGTGTTCAAGCATCACAAGCTGTATTCGACCGGTACGACCGGCCAGCGCATCATGGAACAAACTGGACTGAACATTCACCGGTTCATGTCGGGCCCGCTCGGCGGCGACCAACAGATCGGTGCGCTCGTCGCGGAGAATGTGCTGGATCTGATCATTTTCCTGCGCGATCCGCTGATGGCTCAGCCTCATGAACCCGACATCATCGCTTTGCTTCGGCTGTGCGACGTGCAGGGCATTCCGGTCGCGACGAACGTCGCCACGGCGGAGCTGCTTACGAACTCGCTCGGGCGCGGGGAATTTGGCTGGCGCGAGCTGGTACATAAATACAAGCCCGAGGACTGGCAGCCATGAACGGTCTGGATATGCTATGCTTGGGCGCCCATCCCGACGATGTGGAAATCGGGATGGGCGGCACGATCGCCAAGCACGCGGCAGCCGGTCTGCGGATTGGAATATGCGATCTTACCCGTGCGGAGATGTCTTCGAACGGGACGCCCGAGTGCAGAGAAGCCGAAGCCGCGGAGGCATCGGCCGTTCTCGGTCTGGCATACCGTTCTTGCCTCGCCCTGCCCGACCGCGGGCTGACCGGATCTGCGGAGCAGCTCGAGGCGGTGGTGCGGGAAATCCGGGCTTGCAGGCCGCGTGTCGTCTTCGCGCCTTATTGGGATGACCGGCATCCCGACCATAACAGCTGCAGCCGAATCGTCGAGGAAGCGGTGTTCAATGCCAAGCTTCGTCGGTATTTGCCCGATGCTCCGCCGGTACAAGTGGAGCAGCTTGTCTTTTATTACATCAACGACGTGAAGGACGTCGGCCTCATGGTCGACGTTAGTGGCTGCTACGAGCGGAAGCGCAATGCGCTTGCGACATACCGTTCGCAATTCGAGCCCGTTGCCGAAGGCTCGGGCCGGGTGGCCACTCCATTGAATCAACGTTATATCGAGAACGTCGAAGCGCGCGACAGGCTGCTCGGCGCCTCGCGGCAGTGGACCTACGCCGAAGGGTTTATCGTGAAGCGGCCATTCGCCGTGGAGCAGTTCTGACCGAGGCTGCGGCCGCTTACCGACATGAACATTCCACTTGGACCTTTGGGGGTGCGGGCATGGCAAGACCGCTAAAAATCGGCATCACCTGCTATCCGACGCTGGGCGGTTCCGGCGTCGTGGCGACGGAGCTAGGCAAGCTGCTCGCGGAGAAAGGACATGAAATTCATTTCATCACGCACAGCATTCCTTTCCGGCTCGGTAAATTTCAGCGCAATATTTTTTATCACGAGGTTGAAATCAACGACTATTACGTCTTTCGATATCCGCCTTACGATTTGTCGCTGGCCAGCAAGATGGCGCAAGTCGCCAAAATGCAAAATCTCGACCTCCTCCATGTGCACTACGCCGTTCCACACGCAATATGCGCCTATCTGGCAAAGCAGATGGTCGGCGAGGAGCTGAAGACGGTTACGACGCTGCACGGGACCGACATTACGGTGCTCGCCCAGGATGAGTCGCTGAAGGATTTGATCCGGCTCGGCATTCACCAGAGCGATGCGGTAACGGCCGTCTCGCGCGATCTGATCCGGGAGACGCAGGAGCTGCTGGACATTGAGCGACCGATCGATTTGACTTACAATTTCGTCGACAAGCGGATCTATTATCCGCGGGAGTGCATCGGCCTGAGGAGCGAGTTCGCGTCGCCCGACGAGAAAATTATGATGCATATTTCGAATTTTCGGCCGGTGAAGCGGGTCGGAGACGTGGTCGATGTGTTCGCCAAAGTCAGCGAGAAGATCCCGGCAAAGCTGCTGCTGGTCGGCGAAGGACCCGAGCTGTCGCGCATCCAGTGGAAAATCCAGGCGATGGGGCTGCAGGACCGGGTTCATTTTCTCGGCAAGCAGGATGATGTGGCCCAGGTCATTTCGCTGGCCGACGTGATGCTGCTGCCTTCGGAGAAGGAAAGCTTCGGGCTCGTGGCGTTGGAAGCGATGGCCTGCGGTGTGCCGACGATCGGCTCGCAGGCCGGCGGCATCCCGGAGCTGGTCGCGCACGGGGAGACCGGTTATCTGGCGCCTATCGGGGATACGGCGCTTATGGCGGATTACGCCATTCGTCTACTGCGCGATCCCGTCCTTCACGGCGTGGTGAGCAAGGCCTGTCTGCAGCGGGCCAGAACGATGTTCTGCAACGATTTGATTACAGCGGAATATGAGAGCATTTATTATCGCGTTATGGGGATCGATTCGGATATTCCGGTTCCGGTATGTGAATAAGATACGGTAAGGGGGGACGGGCGGTTTGCAGGAAATGATGCGGCAAGCGGCTCCCGTCCTGGAGCGATTGAACGGTGCGGGCTTCGAGGCCTATTATGTAGGGGGCTGCGTTCGCGACGCGGCTCTGGGACGTCCCGTCGCCGACGTCGACATCGCGACTTCGGCCCAACCGGAGCAGGTGTTAGCCCTATTCGCCAAGACGCTGCCGACCGGGCTTCAGCATGGTACGGTGACGGTGCAGGAAGGCGGCCATTCCTATGAGGTGACGACCTTCCGCATGGAAACGGCTTATGAGCGGCATCGGAGGCCCGCAGAGGTGACGTTCATCGCCGACTTAACCGGCGATCTGCTGCGGCGGGATTTTACGATCAATGCGATGGCGATGGACAGATTCGGCCGGGTCGTCGATCCGTTCGGCGGCACGGCCGATCTGGACGCCGGCGTGATCCGCTGCGTAGGCGATCCGGAGCTCCGCTTGCAGGAGGACGCACTTCGTTTGCTGCGGGGCATAAGGTTCGCCTCCGTGCTCGGCTACCGGATCGCGAAATCGACATGGCGCGCGATCGTTCGCCACCGCAGGTTGCTGCGGCACATCGCGATGGAGCGGGTGGGCGTCGAGCTGGACAAAATGCTCGCAGGTCCTTATCCGAACCGCGCGCTGGCGCTGCTCGAACGGAGCGCATTATGGCGGGAGACGAAGATCCCGCTGCTTGGGGTCGGGTTCGACGCCCCCAGTTGCGACCAAGTTCCCGATTGGTCCGGGGTGGCGGACACGAACAACCGGTGGGCCGGTGTGCTGCTGGCCGCCCGTATCGCCCCGGAGGCCGCCAATGCCTGGCTAAGCGCCTTCGCATTCGGCCGCTGTCGGGTCCGAAGGATTACGAATCGGATGAAGCTGCACCACGCGGCGATTGAATCGGACGCAACAGGAGACGCCGCAGGAAGCCGCGCGTCATGGACGGAGCTCGTCCTGCGCTACGGACAGGACGATGCGCAGGCCTGGCTGGCGCTTATCGGACAGGCTCCGGGGCTTGCGGCCAGCTTGCCTGATGAAGCGGGCGCGGCGCGTCTTGCGGAATGGATGCGGGCGATGCCCGCCGCCACGCTCAAGGAGCTGGCCGTGAACGGGCGGGACTTGACGGCTTTGGCGGGTGCCGGCGCCCGGCAGGGGCCATGGGTCAAAACGCTGCTCAACGAACTTCTCGCCGCGTGCGCGAGGGGGGATATCCCCAATGACAAACAAGCGCTGCTAACGGCGGCGGAGACTTATCTGCGCAATGCAAAGGAGCTATCATGAGAGAGCGGTTGCTAGGATTGCTGGAGGAAAGCGATGATCGTTTCGTATCAGGCGAACTGCTCAGCCAACGGCTCGGCGTCAGCCGAACGGCGGTGTGGAAGCAGGTGCGGAAGCTGGAGGACGAGGGCTACACAATCGAGGCTTCCAGAAAGCTCGGTTACCGGCTTGCCGGCAGACCGGAGCAGTTAACGTTGACAAGCTTACTGACGAAACTTCGCACCAATACGTTCGGGCAACGCGTCAAACTGCTGGGCGCCGTCGATTCTACGCAGAATGCCGCACAGCGGCTTGCCGAGGAGGGAGCGCCGGAAGGCACCCTCGTCGTCGCGGAGCAGCAACTGCAAGGACGGGGGCGCATGGGACGGCCGTGGATATCGCCGAAGGGCAAAGGCGTATGGATGAGCTTCATCCTGCGCCCCTCCATTCCGCTGCCGTTCACGCCGCAGCTTACGCTGCTCGCAGCGGTGGCATTGTGCCGTTCCTTACGCCGGCTGACCGGTCTTGATATCGGTATCAAATGGCCGAACGATCTGCTGATCGACGGCAAAAAAATAAGCGGCATCCTGCTCGAATCGAGCGCCGAGGAAGAACGTCTCAAATATGTCGTTGCCGGTATCGGCATCAGTCTCAACCTCGATGCGTCCGACTATCCGCCCGACATGCTCGCGAAAGCCGTTTCGTTGAAGCTGGCCGCCGGCAGACCGTTCGACAGGTCCGAGACGATTGCCGAATTCCTGAATGAATTCGAAGAGCTTTACCTCCTTTACGGAGAGGAAGGGTTCGGCCCGATCCGGACGCTGTGGGAAGCGCTGTCCGTGTCGCTCGATAAGCCGTGCGTGCTGACGACGCCGCAGGGTAGTGTTATTGAGGGAAGCCCGGTCGGCTTGGCCGATACGGGCGAACTGCTCGTGAAACGCGAAGACGGGAAAGTTGTTCACGTTTTTTCGGCCGAGATGGGGTTGCCGGAAGGGCGAGAAGGCTGACCGCGAGTCTGTCGGCGGGGCACCTTCCTTTTTGCCATGCGGTTTGATATACTGGAGGAGCATTGAGGCGGTATCCGTCCGGAACCGCACTCCGCACGCATCAGTAGATTGATCGATCGAATACGACGAACCGTTCGCTTGAGAACGCGCACTCTGCTCTGAGCCGTTAAGGACCGAGACAGAAGGAAGCTTCGCATGTTACGGAATGTTTCTTTTTGCTGATCGGAAACCTTACAGCGGCGGCTGGAAGGTTTTTTCTGCTTTCCGCGGCAAGAGGGCTTCTCGCGGACGACTATGGGAGGGACCGTGCATGGGGCAGGCGCTTACCGTAACGAAGTTAAAAAAAATGAAACGGGACGGGGAACCGATTTCCGTTCTTACCGCATATGATTATCCTTCCGCAAAGCTGGCGGAGGAGGCGGGCATCGACGTGATTCTCGTCGGCGATTCGCTCGGCAACGTGGTGCTCGGTTACGATACCACGCTCCCGGTCACGCTGGAGGATATGATTTATCATTCCCGCGCCGTCCGGCGCGGAGCGCAGAATACGTTCATCGTAACCGACTTGCCGTTTATGGCGTACCGCATCAGCGCCGGCGATACGCTCCGCAATGCGGGACGTATTATGCAGGAGACGGGCGTCCAGGCTGTGAAAATGGAGGGCGGCGCCGACATCGCGCACGAGGTCGACACCTGCGTGCGCGCCGGCATTCCGGTGATGGGCCACATCGGCCTTACGCCGCAATCCGTTCATCAGATCGGCGGCTATAAGGTACAGGGCAAGGAGGACGCGGATGTCCGCCGCCTGATCGAGGACGCGAAGGCGCTTGAGCAGGCCGGCGCGTTCGCGGTCGTGCTTGAGCTCGTTACGGATCAAGCCGCCAAGGCTGTTTCGGAGCAGCTTTCCATACCGACAATCGGCATCGGGGCTGGCACGAACTGTGACGGCCAGGTACTCGTCTATCATGATATTTTGCAATACGCTTCCCCTTACCGGGAGAAGCGGTTCGTTAAAACCTACGCCGACCTCGGCACTACGGTGCGCGAAGCGATCGGCCGGTATGTGCGGGATGTGAAGGGCCGCGAATTCCCGGAGTCGAAGCATGGCTTTGCCGGAGCCGGCCAGGAGCAGCAGGGCGCGGTATACGGATCCGGACCGGATGCCGGAGAGGAGAAACGACGGCATGCAAACTTACACCAGCATTCGTGAGCTGCGGGGGCGGATTGGCGAATGGCGCAAGGCGAACCCGGAGGGCACGGTGGGCTTCGTACCGACGATGGGCTTTCTGCATGAAGGACATGCCAGCCTGATTGAGCGTGCGCGCGCAGAGAACGGCCTGACGGTCGTCAGTGTGTTCGTCAACCCGCTGCAATTTGGGCCGAACGAGGATTTTGAACGTTATCCGCGCGATCCCGAACGGGATGCGTCCGTATGTGAGCGGGCGGGGGCCGATCTGCTTTTTGCACCGGAGGTGCGGGAAATGTACCCGAAGAAGGCGGTAACCCGCGTGCTGGTCGAGGAGCTGACCGACAGGCTTTGCGGCGCTTCGCGCCCCGGCCATTTTGACGGTGTCGGCACGGTCGTCAGCAAGCTGTTTCACATCGTGCAGCCGGACCGCGCCTATTTCGGGCTTAAGGACGCGCAGCAGGTGGCGGTCATCGAGCGGATGACGGAGGATTTGAACCTGCCTGTCGGGATAGTGCCTTGTCCGACGGTGCGCGAGCCGGACGGGCTTGCCCTAAGCTCGCGCAACGTCTACCTGACGGCCGAGCAGCGCGAGCAGGCTGTCGTGCTGAGCCGGGCGCTCGGCAAAGCCGGTGAATGGCTGTCCGAGCCGGAGCTCGGAGCGTCCGAGCTGCGCGGCCGGATCATCGCCTATATCGAACGGGCGCCGCTCGCGGTGATCGATTATGTGGAAGTATTGACCTATCCGGATCTTCAGCCGCCGGATGGCTTGACGCTATCGTCCGGGAATGGTCAAGGCGGCCGGATTATCGTCGCGCTGGCCGTTAAATTCGGCGGAACCCGGTTGATCGACAACCGGATTTTCGGATAAAGTAAGAGGAGGGAACATCGTGTTCAGAACAATGATGAAATCCAAAATACATCGCGCAACCGTGACGGAAGCGAATCTGAATTATGTGGGAAGCATTACGATTGACGAGGATTTGATGGAGCTTACCGACATTTGGGCGAACGAGAAGGTGCAGGTCGTCAACAACAATAACGGCTCGCGCCTGGAGACTTATGTCATCCCGGGACCGCGAGGTTCCGGCGTTATTTGTCTGAACGGCGCCGCAGCGCGCCACGCGCAGCCGGGGGATCAGGTCATCATCATATCTTACGGCATGATGACCGAAGAGGAGGCGCGCGGCTACAAGCCCAAGGTGGCCATTATGGACTCGGCCAACCGCGCCGTTCAGACGATGACGGAAGAGAAGCACGCCAGCATCCTATAACAAGCAGGTCCCCCGGAATTCGGGTCGGCTAGCTCGATGTGACGGTACGCGCTTAGTATGAAACGCCCCCGCTTAACAAAGAATGAGCATAGCTCGGGTGAAGTCCGCGTAAGCGGTCCGGCCGAGCGGTGCGATTACATTCGTGAAGGTGGGGTGCGTGCTATTGCTGCAGCATGTGTTTGCCGTCTTGAACGAACTGCTTGACGACATTATGATCCGTTATCCCGGAACGACAGACGAACAGCGCAGCGAGATAGAGCAACAGCTGGCGGTTCTGCAGTCCATGAGCGATGCGATGATCGACGGTTGGCTGCAATTGGAGGAAAAGCTTGCCTGCGTCCGCCAATCGCGTTCGTCGTCAGCCGCCTCTGTCGAAGACGCTGTCGTTGCGAACCATCCGGACGGGCGGCTCGCCGCC
>NZ_KK082160.1:67127-68125 GCF_000598065.1 Paenibacillus darwinianus
GGCGAAGAGGCGGAACGCAGCCTGGCCGCCGGTCAGGGTTACTTCAATCTGCTGATGTTCCGCGAAGCCGCCATCCATTTCCGGCAAACAGTTCGTTGTAGTCCCGATTCCGTTGTGGCCCGCTTGTTTTTGGCGATGTCGCACCTGCATTTGCGGGAGTGGGAAGAAGCGCAGCGCCACTTTCAGCTGATTGTCCGATGGACCGGCCATCCCAAATGGAAGGCGCTCGGCTTGAATGCGCTAGGCTGCATTCAGGCGGTGCGGGCAAACATGGAGCAGGCGGAACATTATTTTCAACAAGCGTTCGAGGCCGACCCGTCCTTCGATGGGGCCGCCCGCAACCTGACGAGTTGCAGGTCGAGCGTCGGCAAGCTGTCATTGTACTTCGGCAGCTCCGAACTCAGTTGTATGTGAGAGGATCGAACCGGATGAAATTTGCAGTACTGGATTTGGAAACGACCGGCCACAGCGGGGCCGATGACGATATTATTCAAATCGGAATCGTGATGCTGGACGAGGCGCTGGACATTACAGGAACGTATACGTCCTTCGTGCGTCCGCGCGTCCCGGTTCCTCCCTTTATCACCCAGTTGACCGGCATTTCGGATGACGATGTGCACGATGCGCCCGAGCTGGACGATGTCCTCCTGGACATCATCCCGATTCTCGACGACGCCGTGCTGGTCGCCCATAATGTCGGTTTTGACGCGGGTTTTTTGAACGGTGCGCTCGATCGGTGCGGTTATGTGCCGTTCACTGGCCGCAGACTCGACACGCTCGATCTGTTGCGTATTTTGTATCCTTCCTTGACGACTTACCAGTTGGGGGCCGTGACCGAAGCGTTCGCCATTGCGCATGAGCAGCACCACCGCGCAGACAGCGATGCGATGGCGACTGCGATCATTTTCCGGATGTGTGTGGAGAAGCTGCGGGAGCTTCCGCTACTCACGCTGCACCGGCTGGCGCAATTTTTCGAGATGCAGGACGATCTTGGCTGG
>NZ_KK082160.1:68225-70098 GCF_000598065.1 Paenibacillus darwinianus
CGAGATGCAGGACGATCTTGGCTGGATCGTCCGACAAGCCGTGGCGCACAAGGAACGAGAGACGTCGCCTGACACGGACAATTACGCTTATTTTCGCCAATTCGCGCTCAAGGTTGACGATTGGACGGAAGAAACACCGCCGCGCTGCGAGGATGCCGATGCGGAGGAACTGCTGAAGCCAATCGACTTCGATACCTACCTAGGTCAAATAAAAGACTCATTCGAGCGGCTCGTGCAAGGCTATGAAGCGCGCGAGCCGCAGAATCAGATGTTCCGCGAAGTATACGATGCGCTGGAGAGCGACAAGCATTTGCTGATCGAGGCGGGCACAGGGACCGGCAAGTCTCTCGGCTACCTCATTCCCGCTCTCTATTATGGTATCCAGCAAGGCAAGAAGATAGTCGTCAGCACGCATACGATTAACCTGCAGGAGCAATTGCGGGAGCGGGACGTGCCGCTGCTGCATCAGGTGCTGCCGGTGCCGTTCAAAGCGGCTGTGTTTAAGGGACGCGGCAACTATCTGTGTCTGCGCAAATTCGAAGGCAAAGTGAATATGCAGGACTTCGTGTCGCCCGGAGAGGACCGGATAACCGCCGCCCAAATGATCGTATGGCTTGGTGAGACGGAGCGTGGCGATCAGGAGGAACTGAACCTCGGCAACAGGGGCGGAGATTTCTGGGATACGGTGGCGAGCGACACCGACTCCTGCCTGAACCGGCAGTGCCCATGGTTCAAGCGGTGCTTTTACCACCGAGCGAAGCAGGAGGCGAATCTGGCGGATGTCGTCATCACGAACCATTCGATGCTGTTCACGGATATCCGCGCCGACCACCGCCTGCTGCCGTCGTACGAGCATCTGATCGTGGACGAGGCGCATCATTTGGAAGAGGTGGCGGGCAAGCATCTGGGGATGCAGGTTTCGTATTTCGGCCTGCTGCACCCGCTGCAGCGCCTGTGCAAGGACGCGCGGACCGGGATGGTTCATCAGCTCAAGCTGCGGCTGCTTGCCGAAGGGCATGAGCGCTCCCAGGCCTGGGCCGAGGTGATCGAGGCCGCGGTGCCCGTGTTCGGCGAAGTGCGCGAGCATTGGGACCAGATGTTCGAGCTGCTGTTCGGACTGACTGCGGCCGTCAAGGACGGCGCCGAGACAGGCCAGCCGGTCGTCCGGATGAAAAGCGATAAGCCGCCGGAGGGCTGGTCCTATGTGCAGACGGCGGAGGCCAACGTGTTTGCGGGGCTGAATGAAATCGTCAAGGTGCTGGAGAAGCTCTCCTCGGAAGTGAAGGACCGGATCGACGATGCGGCGTTACAGGGCCTGCTTACGGACATGAACGGAAGCGTCAAGGATCTGGCCCGGATTCGCGACGAGCTGCACGGTTTCGTCAGGCTGGACGATGGCGGCACGGTATATTGGTTGGAAGCCAATCCGACTTATAAGGCCAGATCCGTGCATCTCTTCGCCGTTCCGGCAGACGTCAGCGGCCAATTGAAGCAATATTTCTTCGATGTGAAGCGCAGCGTGGTGATGACCTCGGCAACGTTGTCGGTGCAGAAGTCGTTCCAGTTCGCCTGTGAGCAGCTCGGCCTGGAAGAGGCGAACCGGACCGGCCGGCTGACAGCGGTGCAGCTGGAGTCGCCCTTCAATTACCGGGATCAGGCGCTCGTCGTCATTCCGCGCAACTTCCCGGGCCTCAAGGGCGCTTCCGGCGATCCCGAGTTCGTCGGGGCGCTTGTGCGCTCGCTGGCGGAAACGGCGCAGGAAACGAAGGGCCGGATGCTGGTGCTGTTTACGTCGTATCGAATGCTGCGGCAGGTATACGATCCGTTGAAGGAGGCGCTGGCGGCCGCCGGCATACAGGTGATCGGGCAAGGC
>NZ_KK082160.1:70198-80282 GCF_000598065.1 Paenibacillus darwinianus
GTGATCGGGCAAGGCGTCGACAGCGGCAGCCGCAGCAAGCTGACCCGGCGTTTTCAGCAGCGGCAGTCTTCGGTTCTGCTCGGCACGAGCAGCTTCTGGGAAGGGGTAGACATCCCGGGCGATGCGCTGACGTGTCTGGCGATCATCAGGCTCCCTTTTCAGCCTCCGAACCACCCGCTGCTCGAAGCCAAGGCCGAAATGCTGCAGAAGGAAAAGCAGAATCCGTTCATGAAGCTGTCGGTACCGCAGGCGGTTATCCGTTTTAAGCAGGGCTTTGGACGGCTGGTAAGAACCGCGCAGGATCGCGGAATCGTTCTAATTTACGATACCCGGGTAATTGAAACGTATTACGGCAAATACTTTTTATATTCGCTGCCTGGCCCGAAGATCGAGCACATGCATCTGGATCAGATCGTGCCTCGCATCAGGGAATGGCTGGGTCCGGCGGAACAGACAGACGAGGGGGCGGAGCGATGAAGCAGGTCAAGATTTCCGAGGCGGTCGTCAGACGGCTGCCGATTTATTTGCATGTGCTAAACGAGCTGCTGCGCAGCGAAGTACAAACGGTTTCGTCACAGGACCTCGGACAGAAGCTTGACCTCAATCCGGCGCAAATCCGCAAAGATCTCGCCTATTTCGGAGAATTCGGCCGCAAGGGCATCGGCTACGACGTCTCCTATCTGATCGAGAAAATTCGCCACATTCTGAAGCTCGACCAACCGCTGAACGTCGGCCTGATCGGTGCCGGCAATCTCGGGCACGCGCTATGTAATTATAATACGTATATTAAGGACAACATGAAAATCGTCGCCGTATTCGACGCGCACCCGTCCAAGATCGGCACGCGGATCAACAGCATGACCGTTCAGCCGATCGAGAATCTCAAGCGAACGGTTGACGAGTTGCAAATCCGGATCGGCATTATTACTGTCCCTGCGGCTGAGGCGCAGAACGTGGCGGACCGGCTGGTGCAGGCAGGTGTTGAGGGCATCCTCAACTTCGCGCCGGCGATTTTGAAGGTTCAGGGGGATGTGCGAATCCACCACGCGGATTTTACGACAGAGCTGTTGAGCTTGGCCTATTACTTGGAAAACGGAGCGGATCGCAATGAAGAAACGGTGGATTGAGAACGGAACGTTCGTAACGATGGACGAAACACAGCCGGTCGTAAAAGGGCATCTTGTCCTCGAGGGGGACCGGATCGCCTATATCGGCGAGGCGCATCCGGGAGCTTTGGTCGACGGGGCGGACAGGATGAACGGAAGCGGTCTGGTGTTCATGCCCGGGCTAATCAATACGCACGGCCATGCGGCGATGACGCTGCTGCGCGGGGTGGCCGACGACATGGTGCTGCAGGAATGGCTGACGACCAAAATATGGCCGATGGAAGGGCGTTATACGGCGCAGGATGTGCGCTGGGGCACCTCACTGGCGGCGCTGGAAATGCTGAAAAGCGGCACGACCTCGTTCGTCGACATGTACGACCACATGGATGAGGTAGCTCAGGTTGTTGAAGCATCAGGCATGCGCGGCGTGCTGATGCGGGGAGCCATTGGCCTGTGCCCGGAGGATGTGCAGCGGGAAAAGCTTGCCGAGGCGGTGCAATTCGCCCGCAGCTGGCACGGCAAGGCCAACGGGCGGATTACGACCGTTATGTCTCCGCATGCGCCGTACACATGCCCGCCAGGCTTTATCGAGCAGTTCGTACAGGCGGCCCATGATCTGGATTTGCCGCTTCATACGCATATGTCGGAAACGGCGGCCGAGGTGGAGCGAAACGTGCGTGAGTACGGACTGCGCCCGGTGGAGCATCTCGAAAAGCTAGGCTTCTTCTCGCGACCGTCGCTTGTCGCGCATGCCGTCCATCTCACCGATGATGAAATCGCGCTGTTGGCCCAACGGGGAGTCGGCGTCGCCCATAACCCGGCGAGCAATCTGAAGCTGGCCAGCGGCGTTGCGCGCGTCCCGGCGCTGCTGGCGGCAGGCGTCACGGTCGGCCTTGCCACCGACGGGGCAGCCAGCAACAACAATCTCGATATGTTTGACGAAATCCGTCTGGCTGCGCTTATCCATAAAGGCGTATCCGGCGATCCTACCGCCGTTCCGGCGCTTGAGGCGCTGCGCATGGGAACCGTCTACGGGGCCAAAGCGATCTGGCAGCAGGACCGTCTCGGCATGTTGAAGGCCGGCATGAAGGCTGATTTCATTGCGCTTGATTTCGAACAGCCGCATTTCTGTCCACATACGGACCCGGTATCCCATCTCGTGTACGCAGGCAACGGACGGGATGTGCGCCACGTCTGGGTCGACGGGGAGCAGGTGGTGG
This sequence comes from Paenibacillus darwinianus, assembly GCF_000598065.1. Lineage (GTDB taxonomy): Bacteria > Bacillota > Bacilli > Paenibacillales > Paenibacillaceae > Paenibacillus_I > Paenibacillus_I darwinianus. The sequence goes on from NZ_KK082160.1 coordinate 72,525, forward strand.
ATAACCGGCGTTGCACGGGGCTCGACGAGGAGAAAATCCGCGCTGAAGCGCAGCATTGTTACGAAAGGTTGATCTCGGCGATATGAGGGCCAGGGCGAGACGACCCGGTTTTATGACGACGAGGCGATGGACGGTGCTCGGTATACTGGGCGGCGTGCTGATCCTGCTTCTGTTGAATCTGTATATGCAGTGGATTCTGTCGGGCTATTGGCAGGAAGAGCGTGCAGCCGAACGGACGGCGCTCGCCGAAACCCGGTTGACCAAGGTGACCAAGACAGACAAATTCGTTTGGGACGAGACGGCCTGGGTGATTCAGGGCACGGATCAAGCCGGCGAGGGGCTGTTCGTTTGGGTAACCGACAACGGCGCCGAAGCCGTGAAAGCCGGGGACGGCTACCCGCGGGCGCAACTGAAAGCGGATGTGCTGAGGGAGCTGCCCGACGCGAAGCTGATCCGCATCAGACCGGGTCTGCTGGACGGCGAGAAGGTTTGGGAAGTATACTACAGCCGCAAGATGAATGTGCAACGGCATTATTACGGTTTTTACGGGTTTGCGGACGGCCGCAGCATCGTAACCTATAAGCTGCCGGTGAGATCGTCCGGATCATAAAAAAACGCGCGAACAGGTTTAAACGGCTTTCCGTCCGTTGAAACCTGTTTTTTTGATTACATTTTTATTACAGTATTCAAAGTCTGTCCAAACATGATATACTCGGATATAGCAAAATTGATGTATGATGGATGTATGCATATGAGCGTGTCCACGATGAGGGATACGGTTGATCTTTGGAAAGGGGCTTAAACTGCTATGAAAAACTTGCGTCCGATGCCCATTGTTCTGACGGCTGCCATATCCGGAGCCGTTTTGTTTGGAGGCTGGTTCGCCTACGCCGATCTTGCTGTGGAAAAGCCGCTTAAACAAACGATCACCAGCGTGAAAGGCGTCGCGGAGGCCAAGCCTGTTCTCACGAAAGACACCGTTACGGTTGAGCTTGCGCTTGACGATCAAGCCGATTTGAGAACGGTCTACAACCAAATCCGTAAAAAAGGCGCCTCCGAGATCGGAAACCGCGAACTCGTCATAAATATCAAGCAAAAAGAAGATGCCGGGCTGGAGCGAATCTGGTCGGCAGTGCTGTTCGATCTCGCACAGGCCATGGAAAACCGTCGGTATGCGGAAATTCCGGCCGCAGCCGACAGGCTGATGAAAGAAAATGAAGGACTGACGGTGGACACCGAGATGGACGAAACCAATGTGTATTTGACGCTGCGGTTGAACGGTGCCGTTAAATTCGTCATCCTGCCAAGAATTCCGGAGACAATGGGGGGATGGCCGAATGCTTAAATATGCGAAGGAAATCGCCATCGGCCTTGTGCCTGTGATAGTTGCTTTCATGGTTTTTCTGGGTGTAAACGTCGTACCGCTGTTGTTCGGAGCGGTATTCGTCGGGCTGCTGCTATACGCCTTGCGCACGAAGGGCGGCAGCTTGGCGAAGGCGGCCGGCGGCCGCAAAACGGTCAGCCGTGCTCCGGCGCCGCTCTCCTTTGAGGAGATCGGAGGCCAGGAGCGCGCCAAGCAGGAATTGATCGAAGCGCTCGATTTCATCGTCAAGCCGGAGGAAATCATCAAGTTCGGCATCCGTCCGCTGAAAGGGATTTTGCTGACAGGCCCTCCGGGGACGGGCAAAACGCTGCTCGCCAAAGCGGCTGCAACTTATTCGGATTCCGTGTACGTCGCGGCTTCAGGCAGCGAATTCGTGGAAATGTATGTCGGTGTCGGCGCCAGCCGCATCCGCGACCTGTTTAACGAGGCGCGGCAGAAAGCGCAGAAAAGCGGCAAGGACAGTGCGGTCGTTTTCATCGATGAAATCGATGTGATCGGCGGCAAACGGGACGGGGGACAGCACCGCGAGTACGACCAGACGCTCAACCAGCTGCTTACCGAGATGGATGGCATTCACACAAATGACACGCCGCGCGTGCTGCTGATCGCCGCAACCAACCGCAAAGATACGCTCGACAGCGCACTGCTTCGCCCCGGACGCTTCGACCGTCATATCAGCGTTGATCTGCCGGACAAGAAGGGTCGCAGCCACATTTTAACGATCCATGCCCGCAACAAGCCGCTGGATGATCTTGTCGATTTGAACAAAATCGCCGAGGAATCGTTCAATTTCTCTGGCGCCCAGCTGGAAAGCGTGATGAATGAAGCTGCGATCTATGCGATGCGCGAGCAGAGCGACATAATCGGGCAGAGACATCTGTCGATGGCAATCGACAAGGTGATGATGGGCGAGAAAACGGACCGCGAAGCGTCGAAGGAAGAGCGGGAGCGCATCGCGCTGCACGAGCTTGGCCACGCCATCGCCGCAGAGCTCGTCCGTCCCGGCAGCGTGTCGACCGTAGCGTTGTCGCCGCGCGGGCAAGCGATGGGTTATGTTCGCCATAACCCGCAGCAGGAGCAATATTTATACACGCGCGAATATTTGGAAGCCCAAATCATGATCGCGCTCGGCGGGGCCGCAGCCGAAGAGCTGTACTACGGCTCGCGCAGCACCGGCTCCCGCGGTGATTTCGACCAGGCGATGAACATCGTGCGCACGATGGCCGAGTCCGGGCTTACCGAGCTCGGCATCGTCGACAAAAGCATGATTACGCCCGAAGAATGGGCGGCGGTCATGCGCGGAACGCTGGATGCGCTGATGGAACGCACAAAAGCACTGCTGAACGAGAATCGGCCGGTATTCGAGCGCTCCCTGGATGTCCTGATGAAGGAGGAAACGCTGAGCGGCGATCAGTTCCGCACGTTTCTGCAAAGCGCCGGGCAGGCTCAAAGCGCCTGACGGGCGGCAGCGTTCGATGTCCGATTGCGAGCCAAACGTTACAAAATTATGACAAGAGAAGGGCGTCCGCGCGGACGCCTTCTTTTTTGTGTTCGGGGTAAGGTATAATGTAGAGGACTTTACAGCTCGTGTACCCGAAAAAAATGGCAAAGCAGGTGAACATCCATGACGATCCGCAAAGTCGGAGTCGTAGGCGCAGGAACAATGGGACAAGGAATCGCAGAAATGCTGGCATTCAAAGGTCTGGATGTCGAATTGGTGGAGCGCTCGCCGGAGCAGGCGCAGCAGTCTTTACAGCAAATTGCGAACAGCCTTGATAAGCAAATTGAGAAGTGGGCGTTGACGCAGGCAGAGAAAAAGCTCGTGCTCAGCCGCATCAGACCTGTCGATATGCTGTCCGGTCTGGAGGAATGCGAAATCGTGATCGAGACGATTACCGAGGACCTGGACTTGAAAAAAACGATTTTTGAAGAGCTTGACCGATCCTGCAATCCGGACGTCATTCTGGCAAGCAACACGTCCACGCTCAGCTTGACGGAGCTGGCCAGCGTAACCGCGCATCCGGAGCGGGTGATCGGCATGCATTTCGTATATCCCGTCATCAAGACCAATCTGGTTGAAATCGTGCGCGGGCTTAAAACGTCCGACACCACATTCGGCAAGACGAAGCATTTTGTCGAGCAAGTCATCGAGAAGAAAGGCGTCATGGTGTTCGAATCGCCGGGCTTCGTTACGACCCGTCTCATTTGCCTGTTCATCAATGAGGCGCTGCACGTGCTGGAGGAGGGCGTCGCCTCGGCCGAGGATATTGATAGCGCGATGCGGATCGGCTATTCATTCCAGAACGGTCCGTTCGAAATGGCCGACCGCTTCGGGCTCGATGCGGTTCTGGCCGCTCTTGAGCGCATGTTCCGCGAATATGGCGAGCTTAAATACCGGCCGTCGATCGTCCTGAAGAAAATGGTCCGAGCGGGCCATCTGGGCGTCAAAACGGGCGGCGGCTTTTTCAAATACGACAAGGATGGGGACAGGGCATGAAAATACTTGTCATCAATGCGGGCAGTTCATCGCTGAAATATCAATTATACGACATGAAGGACGAATCTGTGCTGGCCAGCGGCAGGGTGGAACGGATCGGCATGGATTCTTCGATCGTCACGCATGAGCCGGCGGACAAGCCGGAGGTGCGCGACGTCCAGGAGATTCTTGATCACGTGACCGCCGTGAAGCGGGTCATCGACCTGCTCGTTTCGCCGCAGCATGGGGTGATCGGGGCCATGACGGACATTGACGCCGTCGGCCACCGCGTCGTACATGGCGGGGAGACGTTCAAGGAATCGGTGCTGGTAAACGCGGAGGTTAAGCTGGAAATCCGCAATTTGTTCGATCTTGCGCCGCTTCACAATCCGGCTCACATGATGGGGATCAACGCGGTCGAAGCAAACCTGCCGGGCGTGCCGCAGGCGGTCGTCTTCGATACCGCTTTTCATCAGACGATGCCGGATGTCGCTTATTTGTATCCGATTCCGAAGGTGCTCTACCGCAGGCACAAAATCCGCCGCTACGGTTTTCACGGCACATCGCACAACTACGTGAGCGAGCAGGCCGCGAAGGTGCTGGAGCAGCCGCTCGAATCGTTGAAAATGATCACCTGCCACATCGGCAACGGCGCCAGCTGCACGGCCATCCTGGGCGGCAAATCGGTCGATACGAGCATGGGGCTTACGCCGCTTGAGGGACTTATGATGGGAACGCGCAGCGGCGATCTCGATCCGGCGATCGTGCCGTTCACGATGAACAAGGAGGACCTGACGCTCAGCGAGGTCAACTCGATGCTGAACAAGCACTCCGGCTTGCTGGCGATCTCGGGCGTGAGCAGCGACATGCGCGAAATCGTCGAAGGGATGGAGGACGGCGATAAAAATTCAAAGCTCGCTTTTGACATGTACACATATCGGCTTCGCAAATATATCGGGTCCTATGCGGCGGCGATGAACGGGGTAGACACGCTTGTGTTTACCGCAGGCGTCGGGGAAAACTCGGTTGCCCTCCGCAAGGCGGTTTGCGACGGTCTGACATTCCTCGGCCTCCGCTTGGATGATGAGCTGAATGCACAGCGCTCGAAGCAGGCGCGTGTCATCTCGGCGCCAGGCTCGGCCGTCCGCGTGCTGGTCGTGCCGACAAACGAGGAGCTGATCATCGCGCGGGACACGTACCGTCTGTCCGCAGCTGCCGCAGAGACGGCCGCCGGAGAATGATTTCGTTGACCGGCGACTGAAACAATGGTTCGCCGAACGGTCGAAGCGCCAGCCGAAGTCACTTGGGAGGGAAGGAAGTGAACGATATGGAACGTGAGCCGTTTGTACGGGGAGTGGCCGCCGCGATGGCAGAGGGAGGGGTCTACTTGCCCGCTTCGCTTCTGCGAGGCTACAGGCGCCTCGGCTTGACGGATTCCGAGCTTGTGCTGCTCATCCAGCTGGCGGTTTACCGACAGGCCGATAACAACGGCTTTCCTACACCGGAGCAGCTGGGCGAAGTAATGGGAATCGGCGCCAAGGCGGTTGGACAGATGCTGCAAAAGCTGCTCAAGGAGAAGCTGCTGACCATTGACGAGATGTTCGATCCGGTATCGGGCGTGCAATCGGAGGTATACAATTGGCACGGCTGGATCGTGAAGACGGCCGAATGGATGGTGACCTTCACCGGACGGGGAACGCAAGCGCCGGTCGCACCTCCGTCAGTCTCGGTCTATGATGAACCGGCACGCCAGCCGGCCGCCCAGGATGTTTTCTCGGTGTTTGAGCAGGAGTTCGGCCGGCCGCTCTCGCCGATGGAGCTGGAGACGATCGGAGGCTGGCTCGACACGGATCGGTATCCCGAGGATTTGATTCGCTTCGCCTTGAAGGAGGCAGTATTTGCGGGCAAGCTCCATTTTCGGTACATTGACAGAATCCTGCTGGAATGGAGCCGGAACCGCGTGACCAATGTGGAGGAAGCGCGCGCGCATGCCGGACGGTTTCGAAACGGAGGAAAAAGCTGAGCGTCCGCGAGGGCGGCTCGGTTTTTTTTGATTTAAAGTGCGGCCCGCGCCGTCTTGATCCTCAACCTCGCTTGCAGCAAAGGCCGGGAGGCGCGCCGCATATGGCGCGCCTCCCGGCCTTTCTTCACCTCCGCTTATGCGGAAGGCTTCATTTTCCGGCAACGCCTGCGTTCAGCAGTTCCCACCGGTACACATATTCAAACAGAAATTCGAACGCTTCGATATGGCGCTTCGCCTCGAAGGCGTTGGCTCCCCAGGCGTAGATGCCGTGCTTGCGCAGCAGAATGCCGGGAATACGCGAGTCCAGTCGCTCAATTACCTCAGGGACGATACGCGGAATTTCGGCGTAATTGGAGACGATCGGAATGTCGATATGGGCTTCTTCTTCCCAAATATTGAATGCTTTGATCAGCTCGACGCCGTCGACCGGCACCGAGCGGCGTTCCCAGAACCGTTCCGAAACGAGATTGTTAAATACGGTATGAACGTGGAAAATGGCGCCGCAGCCAGTCTGCCTGTATATCTCGCAGTGGATCAGCGTTTCCGCCGAAGGCTTCAGCCCCGTCGCTTCCACAGGCTTGCCGGTCTGGTCGACGAACAGAAAGTCCTCGGGCGTTTCCTTGGACTTGTCCTTGCCGCTTGCCGTAACAGCAAAGTGGAACTGCTCCGGCGCATAGTCGCCGACACGGACCGAAAGATTGCCGCTTGTGCCGGCAAACCAGCCCCGTGATGCGAACAGCGATTTGATCTCGCGGAGTTCGTCGAACGCGCGCGCTTTGTCTTCGGTTGTGATCGGTTGAAAGCTCATATGGAGGCAGCCGTCCTTTCTTCCAGGGCGTCGATTACATCATAGAACGATTCGTAAGGAATGTAAGGGACGCCAAGCTCTTTGCATTTATCGATCAGGTGGGAGCGGGCGAAAACGACGTCCGCCTGCTTCGCGCCTTCGAAATCGGTGACGCTGTCGCCAATCAGAATGCGCTCGTACCGGTCGGCCGGAAAACGGCGCATGATCGTCGTTTTGCACATGCCGCAGTCATTAGCGCAGTGCTCGTCACACGGGTGGGGCCAGGTAATCTCGATCCGCTCGCCGGAGAAGTCACTGGCGTTGCAGTAAATATGATCGCGCGGAATGCCAAACCGTTCAAGCAAGGGATAGACGAAAAAGTCGATTCCGCCGCTCGTGACATAGAAGTCGATCGACTCGTATTGACAGAAGCGCAGCAGCTCCGCGAAGCCTTCGCGAATGACGGCGTTGCCGATCGCGTACTCGATGACCTCCTTCTGCATAGAAGTCGGCAAAAGGCGGAAAAGCTCGCCCACGCCTTCGCGGATCGTTTTGCGCTGGGCGACGATGTCGTCGACGATTGCCTTCCAGCCCTCGGGGTTGAAGTGACGGATGATCGCGACAATGTTGTCGTTGACGGTAATCGTGCCGTCGAAATCGCAGAAGATGACGCGCGCTTTGCTGTCTGTCATGATTCTCTGACCCCCCATGCATCAATTGCGGCGCGCAGCGCTTCATGGCGTTCCGCAGCGGCCTGCAGCGGCTCGCCCTGCAGCGTGGCGTCGATCGCCTGCCTGAACGCCTGGCCTCCAGCGGCCGCGCCGAGCGGGTGGCCGTGCACGCCGCCGCCCGCGTTCACGACGACCTCGCTGCCGAAGTCTTTCATAATGAGCGGAACGAGGCCTGGGTGAATGCCTGCCGACGGCACGGGAAAGCTTGTCCGTTCCGGCACCGATTCAGCCAGCAGTGCGTTCCTGACGGCCAGATTCTCTTCCTTCGGCATGACGACCGATCCGTACGGGGAAGGGAAGAGGACGAGGTCCGCGCCGGCGAGCCGCATCAGCTTGCCCAGCAGCAGCGGGGCGGCG
>NZ_KK082160.1:80382-84331 GCF_000598065.1 Paenibacillus darwinianus
AGCTTGCCCAGCAGCAGCGGGGCGGCGATGCCGTAGTGCGGCGACGGGTAAAAAGCGCCCGCCATTGCCGGATGCGCGGCAATCGGGATGCTGATGCCGGGATCGCGGCTAAGCTCGTACAAAGCGTCGTACCCGTAGGCGAGCACATTAAAAAGCAGCGCATTCGCGCCGGCCGCAACCGCACGCTTCGCGTTCTCGGCCAGCTTGAAGGTCGGGCCGGTCAGGTTGACCGCATACAGCAACCGTTGGCCGGTCTCGGCCTGCGCTTGCCGGGCCGCCTCCATGCATGTTTCGATCCGCTTCTCCAGCGGAGTGAGCGGATTCTCAAACAAGATTTCATCGTCCTTGATCAGATCGACGCCGCCGAGCGCCTGGCGGTAAAACTGCTCCTTCAGGCCGGTCAGATCATGGCCGATCACCGACTTGAAAATACTCATGAGCAAGGGACGGTCATGCACGTTCAGCAAATCCCGTACACCCGGGACGCCGAATTTCGGACCGGGGAAAGCGGAGCGGAAGCCGTCCGACACGTCAAGATCGAGCAACTTGATCTTCCCGTCCATCGACAGCTTGCCGAAAACGGTGACCAGCAGGGCGGGGATATCCCGGCTGAAATTGACGTCGGGATAATCGATCACGATATCGGCGCAGCGCTCGCTTGAGGGCGACCCGCCGGCTTCGTATTCCGTGACGGAAACGACCTTGCCGAGATGCTTCTCCATCTCGACTTTCTTCGCCTCAGGCAGCTCAGTCCAGCTGCCGACCGTAAGACCGACCGCGATAGAGGCCGCCTTTTTGCTGAAATCGGCCTTGTCGTCAAAGCAGCGGTACGTTGCGCGGCAATAGCCGTTGCCGTGCTTGCTCATGAAATCGTGCTCCTCTCCAAAGCGGCGCCCATCTCGCCGGCGCGTTCCGCCGCGCGAAGAACGGCCCGCACCAGCGTCTCGGACACCTGCTTGTCGTTCAGCAGTTCGATTGCGGCCTGCGTCGTGCCGCCGGGCGACATAATCTTCCGCCTCAGCTCGGCAGGCGCTTCCCCGGTCTCCTTGACCATCGATGCGGCACCGAGCACCGACTGAACCGTCAGCTCATGCGACGCTTCCTGCGACAAGCCCAGCCGCATGCCGGCTTCGATCATCGCTTCCATCACATAATAGATATACGCCGGGCCGCTACCCGACAAGCCGGTGACTGCATCCATCATCCTCTCCTCGACGACGGCTGTGATGCCGATCGCGCGGAAGAGCGCTTCGACGGTTGCTTGCTGGGCTGTCGTAACGAAATCGTTGTAGCACAGGCCGGTTGCGCCGAGCCCGATTGTGCTTGACGTGTTGGGCATCGTACGAATGATCGCAACGGGTTTATCGATCAGCTTGCCAATTGTCGCGGTCGAGAGGCCGGCAATGACGGAGACGAGCAGCTGCTTCTCCGAGATAAAGGCAGCCAAACCGCGCAGCGCGACGTCCGCGTCCTTCGGTTTCATGCATAAGAAAATAACGTCCGCTTCTCTTAGCAGACGAGATTTGTCCGCTTCGGCGGCAGGAGCCTGGACGCCGTAAACCTCGCGAAGCTCATTGAGACGGTCGACATTGGAACGGTTGACGACGCTGATCCGCTCCGGGCGGGCCAGGCCCTCGCCCAGCAAGCCGCGGACGATCGCTTCGGCCATCGAGCCAGCGCCGTAAAAGCAAAAGCGCAAATCCGCGACTCCGGCCGCACCTGCGGCATTATTTTGTGACATGGATGAGTTCATCTCCTATCCGCGGACTTGTCCGCTGCCGTAAATCCGGTATTTGGTCGAGGTGAGGGCTGGCAAACCCATCGGGCCCCGCGCATGAAGCTTTTGCGTGCTGATGCCGATCTCCGCGCCGAAGCCAAACTCGAAGCCGTCGGTGAACCGGGTGGAGGCGTTATGGTAGACGGCCGCCGCGTCCACTTCCTGAAGAAAACGCTTGGCATTGGCTGAATCTGCGGTAACAATGCACTCCGAATGCTTCGTGCCGAAACGGTCGATATGGGCGAGCGCATCGTCAAGACCGTCGACGATTCGGATGTTAAGGATATAATCGTTGTATTCCGTCGCGTAATCGTCCTCCGAAGCCGGTTTGGCTTCCGCCAGCAGCGCCCGTGTTTCGGAGCAGCCGCGCAGCTCGACGCCCGCCTCCAGCAGCCTGCCGGCAATTGCCGGCAAATGCCGGGTCGCAAAGCCGCGGTGAACGAGCAGCGTTTCCATCGAGTTGCACACCGAAGGGCGCTGCACCTTGGCGTTATAAGCGATGTCGGCCGCCATACCGGCGTCGGCGCTCTCGTCGACGAAGGTGTGGCAGATGCCGGCGCCGGTCTCGATGACGGGGACAGTGGCATTTTCGACGACATTGCGGATGAGCGCCGCGCCGCCTCTTGGGATGACGACATCCAGCAGGCCGTTCAGCTTCAGCATCTCATCGACCGATTTGCGGTCCGAATCCTCGATCAATTGAAGCGCCTCCGGCGGCATCGCCGTTTCGGAGAGCGCCGCGTGCAGAATCTCCACGATGCGCTTGTTGGACTCGATCGCGGCCGAACCGCCGCGCAGTACGACCGAGTTGCCGGTTTTCAGGCAGAGTCCGGCTGCGTCGACCGTCACATTCGGACGCGCCTCGTAGATCATGCCGATCACGCCGAGCGGCACCCGGATTTGCTCGACAAGCAGCCCGTTCGGACGGCTGAATGAAACCAGCTTGTCGCCGACCGGATCCGGCAGCTCCACGATCTGGCGGAGTCCGTCCGCAATGCCGGCGATCCGGCTATCGTCCAAAGCGAGCCGATCCAGCAGGGAAGGGCTGGTGCCGTTCTCGCGGCCGCGCTGCAAATCCCGCTCGTTTGCTTCCATGATAGAGGCTGACGCCCGGACGAGTACATCCGCCATGCGGAGCAGCGCCTCATTCTTTTGTTCCGTTGACAGCCGGTTCATAACCGCTGCCGCCGATTTGGCGCGCCGTGCCTTTTCCTTCACTTCGCTTCCTTCAGCTTTCGCTTCCTTCATCGGATTCAGCCCCCGTCAGTTTTTTAACGTAACCCATTCGTCGCGATGGATCACTTCGATGCGTGCGACCTCGACGCGCTTGCGCACTTCCTCGGTGCCGAGTCCCGCGACCGCCTTGATCTGCCATGCGGCGTAGTTGACAACGCCCCGGCCGACCGTCTCGCCGCGTCCGTTGACGACCTCGACGACGTCGCCCGGGTGGAACTCTCCCTCAATCGTCCGGATGCCGGCGGGCAGCAGGCTTTTGCCCCCGGCCTGCAGGGCCGCTTCCGCGCCGTCGTCGACGGTGATTCTGCCTTGCGGACTCGAGTGGAAGCCCAACCACTGCTTTTTGGTGGACAAGCTGTGTTCGCTCGTCTCGAAATACGTTCCTCTGCCTCGGCCCAGGACGCCCGAGACGATGTCCCCGGGCTCCGTCGCCTGGCCGATAAACGCGGACACGCCGCCGCGCATCGCGATCCGCGCCGCCTCGATCTTCGAACGCATGCCGCCTGTGCCGACGGTGGAGCCGGCACCCCCGGCGATCGCCATGATATCCTCCGAGATTTGCGTTACGCGGCCGATCCGGACGGCGCTTGGATCCTTGCGCGGATCCGCCGTATAAAGCCCTTCGATATCGGTCAGGATCAGCAGCCGCTGGGCCTTGACGAGATTGGCCACGAGTGCGGACAGCGTATCGTTGTCGCCGAATTTCAACTCGTCGACGGCGACCGTGTCGTTCTCGTTGATGATGGGGAGGACGTTCTGCCGCAGCAGCTCCTCAATCGTTAACTGCGCGTTTCGAATGCGGCTGCGATTGGAGAAATCGGCGCGTGTGAGCAAAATTTGCGCGACGCCAATGCCGTAGCCGGCGAACGCCTCCTGATAAGCCTGCATCAGCAGCGCCTGGCCGACGGCGGCGGCCGCCTGCTTCTCATGGAGCAG
>NZ_KK082160.1:84431-88317 GCF_000598065.1 Paenibacillus darwinianus
CCTGCTTCTCATGGAGCAGACGGGGGCGCGAGGCGTACCCGATCCGCTTGAAGCCGGCGGCGACGGCGCCCGAGGTGACCAGCAGCACCTTGCGGCCTTCCTTGATAAGCGCAGACAGCTCCTCGGCGAAATACCCGATCCGGTCGCGGTTCAGGCCGCCTTCCTCCGATGCGAGCGAGCTGCTGCCGATTTTGATGACGATGACTTCGACCATTCCGGACCCTACCTTCCCAAATAAAAAGACCTCCGTCCTCCTAAAAAGGACGAAAGTCTGGCTTCCGCGGTACCACCTTAATTGATGATGCTAAGATCATCCTGCTTCCGGCCTGATAACAGCAGGCGCTGTCCGGCTCTTCGCCGGCCGTTCGGGGGTGGGTTCGGCACGGTCCCGCGATGGATTCTTGCAGCCTCGGAATCCATTCTCTGCACGCGAAACGTTCGTACGTACTAGTCCCGTCACAACGTTTAGGTTCGATTGAGTAAAGATACCGTAAGTTTACCATGATCGTAAGGGGCTGTAAAGCGACGCAAAGCCCCTAGCCGAATAGCCCCAGCCGGCCGATCCGCATGACGGCTTCGCGCAGCCGCGCTTCATCCGCAAGCAGCCCGAGACGCACATAGCCTTCGCCGTTCGCGCCGAAGCCGACGCCGGGCGCCAGCACCACGTCCGCACGCTCAAGCAGCAAATCCGCGAATGATTCGGACGTGTGGTCCTCGGGCACGGGAAGCCAGCAGAAAAAGGAGCCGCCCGGCTTCTCCGCCTTCCAGCCGATCTCGTCAAGCGCTTCGAAAAGCGCGTCCCTGCGGCGTCCGTACATTGCATTGAGCTCGCGGACGCTGTCCTGCGGACCGGTTAAAGCGAGCGCCGCCGCCTCCTGGATGCCGCCGAACAGGCTGCAGTAATAATGGTCCTGAATCAGATTGATAAGGGACACGATCCGGGCGTTGCCGAGCGCAAAGCCGACGCGCCAGCCGGCCATGTTGTAGCTCTTTGACAGCGTATAGAATTCGACGCCGACCGCCTTCGCGCCGGCCGTTTGCAGAAAGCTTACCGGGCGCTGGCCGTCGAAGCCGATCGCGCCGTACGCAAAATCACTGGCGACAACTATTTGGTGGCGGCGCGCGAACGCAACCGTCTCTTCATAGAAGCGGGAGTCGGCCACGGCGCCGGTCGGATTGTTAGGGTAATTGAGGAACATCAGCTTGGCCCGGTCGGCAGTTGCCGCCGGAATCCGGCCGTAATCGGGCAGAAAGCCGTTGTCCGCGGTCAACGGCATGAACGACATCGATGCGCCCGCGAGCGACACGCCCGACCAGTAATCCGGATAACCCGGATCGGGCACGAGGCATACGTCCCCCGGATTCAGCAGGCACTGGCTGATCTCGACCAGCCCCGTTTTGCCGCCGAACAGGATGGCAACCTCGGTCTGCGGGTCAAGCTCAACGCCGTAATCGAGACGGTAGCGATCTGCGACCGCTTCTTTGAGAAAGGCGAAGCCGCTGAACGGCGGATATTTATGATAAAGCGGGTTGGCCGCCGCCTCCTGAAGTCTGGCGACGATATGCGGCGGCGTCGGCCTGTCGGGATTGCCCTGACCGAGATTGATGACGTCGCGGCCTTTGGCCGCCTGCGCGTTCGCCTTGGCGACGAGCTTGGCGAAAAACTGCGTCGGCAGCGCCATCATGCGCTGCGCCGGCTCAATGCCGACGCCTGCGCCCATGTTTGTTGTATTTGTCGTACCCATTGCGACTTCACTCCGTATCTGCACATAATAGTCCTAATGTAGCACGTACGGAGGGGACTGTCGAGCGCCGTGCGGGATCGTCAGGGCGCCGCGATTTTACGCAGAAACGGCTTCAGATCGGCTTTGAAATTGAGCAGATATGGCTTGCGCTCTGCGTCAAATACCAACAGCACCGGCTCAAACTCCTCGCAATAGAAGAGGAAAACGTCATCAACCTCTATCGTCTGGCCGCCCACCTTCGTCGCGATGGGACGGGACAGGGGCACGCGATAGACGAACCCGCATTTCTCGTTGGGCTTTAACTGCGGAGACAGGCCGGTCACGGAGCTCAGCCATTCGGCGGCATAGCGCTGATATTCCGCATCGTTGGGAATCGTTTTGACCACTTTGCCCGCTTTGACGTCGAACACCTGCACCGGCTTGACCGACGGATCGGGCGCCGAGGCGGCCGGCATCGCCCATAGCAGAACGGCGGCGGCGCTCAGCACGAACGGGACGAGTACGCGCTTCAATCGATTGATCATGCAATTTCAGCTCCTTTACGTGCCCGCGGGCACATCTTATTTCCATCATAGGGTTCCCATCTTGACAGTTTGCCATGACAGGGTAAGAATAAGAAAAAACCGTTCGACGGACCGGAGGTTAGCATCATGCCATTCAAACCAATGCGGGTCGCGCTCCTGCAAATGCACATAGAGGCCGGCCAGCCGGAAGCGAACTTCACCAGGCTTCAGGAAATGCTTCAAGCCGCAATTAACGGAGAGACGAAGCCCGATGTGATCGTTTTTCCGGAGATGTGGAATACGGGCTACGCCCTTGATGCGATCGGCGGCATCGCCGACGATGAGGGCAGGCGTACACGTGCGCTGATGGCTGAATTCAGCCGCAGGCACGGGGTGAACATTGTGGCGGGCTCGATCGCGGAAAAGCGGGATGCGGGCGTATTCAATACGATTCGCGTATTCGACCGAAACGGGGAAGAGGCCGGCGATTACGACAAGCTCCATTTGTTTCGGTTGATGGACGAAGAGAAGCATTTGCAGCCTGGCGGCAAAATCGGCCGGACGACGCTGGACGGCGAGTCGGCCGGCCTGATGATCTGCTACGATATCCGCTTTCCCGAGCTGGCGCGTACGCTGGCGCTGCAAGGCGCAAAGCTGCTCATCGTGCCGGCGGAGTGGCCGAATCCGAGACTTCATCACTGGCGGACGCTGCTGACGGCGCGCGCCATCGAGAATCAGATGTATGTGATTGCGTGCAACCGGACCGGCGTCAGCGGTTCAACGTCTTTTTTCGGGCATTCGATGGTCATTGATCCATGGGGAGAAGTGATCGCCGAGGCGGGCGAGGAGGAGACGGTGCTAATGGCCGATATCGACCTGGCGCTCGTCGACGAAGTGCGCGGGAGAATCCCGGTGTTCGAGGACCGCAGGCCCGATTTTTACGATTTCGGCAAGTAAAAGTGTGGCGCAGCGAGGCTGCGTTAATGCGATCGGGCAGCAAAAAGCGAATAACGAATACCGGACGGGGTTCCACGCGGAGCTTTTCCCGGATAGGATCCGAGAGAACGCATTCCGGCAAGATTAGCTGGAGCTTCTCCCGTTTGTCCTGGCGGATGCACGCTCATGGAAGAGGCGCTTAGTGAAACGCCTGGGCCGTGTATGTTTTAGAGCAGTTAAGGGCTCAGGCCCGAAGGTGAAAAATGCACGGTAGTCGAAATAAGACGCCTGAACCTCGGATGATGGTCATCCGAGAGGTTTTTTAGACTTTATTGTCCGGGTCTGCGACCGTTTCTTTCAGTGTCCGGATAAAGGCGTCCGACGCTTTGGACAGGTATCGGCCTTTGCGGGTGGCGATCACAAGCGTGCGCGAGGGAGCGGATTCAAGCGGCAGGTATACCGGCGGCGACTGATCGCTCCATTTGGCGCGCGCGATCATGTGCGGCACGAAGGCTAGCCCCATCCCTGCGGCGACCAGCGACTGGACCGTTTCGATGTTGCTGCTCTCAAACACAATGTGCGGCTCGAAGCCGGCGGCGGCGCACAGGTTGAGCGTGATCTGGCGGAAGCCCTGTCCTTTCTTCAGCAGGATGAACGGCTCGCGTTCCAGCTCGGCAACCGGCACGCCCCGCAGCTCATAGC
>NZ_KK082161.1:0-7938 GCF_000598065.1 Paenibacillus darwinianus
AAGGCCCGGCGAGCGGCTGCGCCCGGGCCATATCGCGCTGCTTGGCACGTTCGGCTATGCCGAGCTAAGCGTGGTGAGGCGGCCGCGCGTCGCGATTTTTGCGACCGGGACGGAGTTGCTGTCGATCGAGGCGCCGCTGGAGCCCGGCCGCATCCGCGACAGCAACAGCTCGATGGTCGCCGCGCTCGTGAAGGATGCCGGCTGCTAGCCGCTGCCTTACGGCCGGCTGACGGATGATCCGGAGATGATCGTGTCCGCCTTGACGGCCGCTTTTCGCGAGGCGGATGCCGTTGTGACGACAGGCGGTGTTTCGGTTGGCGACTACGATATCATGGCGGGGCTGCTCCGGCAGCTCAAAACCGCTTCGGCGTCAGGCGGCGCAGCCGGCGAGATTGGACAAGGAGCCACCGCAGCGATTGGGCCGGTTACCGACCGGGCTGCCGGTTCCGGTGGAACGGCACCGGTCAAGGCGGCAGCATACGAGGAGCCGCCGGTTGCGGCTGATTTGAGCGGCTCGCTGTTGTTCGACAAGGTCGCGATGCGGCCGGGCTCGCCCACGTCGGCGGCGCTGGTGAACGGCAAGCCGCTGTTCGCGCTTTCGGGCAATCCCGGTGCGTGTTATGTCGGTTTTGAGCTGTTCGCAAGGCCGACGCTGCTGCGCATGCAGGGCTGCGGCGATCCGCTGCCGCGTACGGTTACCGCTGAGCTTGCGGGCCCGGTGACCAAAGGCTCGCCGCATGACCGGTACGTGCGCGCCAAGCTGTTCGAACAGGGAGGGCGGCTCTACGTCGACCCGCTGGCGTTCGGCCAATCAAGCATGATGGCCTCGCTGCCTTGGGCGAATGCGCTGGTGCGCATTTCGGCCGGACGTGAAGGGGCGGAAGCGGGCATGGCGGTTCAGGCCATTGTGCTACCCTAGCGGCTGATGGCGGGCCGCTGTAAGAAGAAATAGAAACAGCCTTTCCAATCGGCGCGGAAGCCATGGGCTCCGTACGATTGGAAAGGCCGTTCTTCATTTCGGCGGGGATGTGTCCCGGAACGATTATCAAGGCGGATGAGTGCGGGCCCGTATGGCAAACACCCGGGCTCCGCCCCCGTCAGACGAGCGAATCCAACAACCATCCGGCTGCAGGTGGCTGCGGGTTGGTATAGATGCTTGAACCGCCGCTGGTATAGGAATAGGTCTCCGGCGAACGAAGAGCCGGGCTCAGCAGGCTTTGAACCGGACTCTGCCCGAGGCGGTCCAATAGCCGGCTAACACCGGTTGCCCATCCCTCGGCGCCTTTCATATCGCGTTCCGTCAGCTCCGGCCGCTCTTCGATCGATATGCCTAGCTTCATCTCATCCAGCTTCCAGCCGCCCGCAGCAGCCGGTGAGATGCCGAGCCGTTCGGCGGCTCCGGTGTTCATGACCAAGCCGATGCTCTGTCCGATGGACGGATTCAGATACGCTGTATACTCGCGGAAAAGCCCGTCAAGCCCGCTTATCACGTCGACCGCTTGCTTCACCTGCTCGACGACGGCGTCCGCATCGGATGACCCGATAGGTCGTTGACTCCAGGCGGCCGCCGCAGGGGAAATCAAATCCTGTATCAAGCGGCGGGCGTCCTTCAACTGGGACAGCCAGGCGGCCATGCGTTCGGCGGCCTCGCGAAACCGCTTCATCTGCGCGCGCCCGTCACTCTCGGGAGTGCTGCCTGCTAGGTTCTTCCGGAGCATGAATGCTTCCCGGTCCCATGGAAGGAGCGGTCGGATCGGCTGCAGCGCTTCAACCGCAGTCTTCCGGCGCAGAACGGCCGGTGAGAGCATGAAACATCGCCTCCCTTGCATGCACATGGACAGTCGATAGCCGGTACAATGCCTGTCGCCTTTATTTTAAGCCGATTGATCCGGTATGTCCATGACGGTCGGCAATGGGCTCTGTGACCGGGGGCATATGTAAGGCCCGGACCGGACGCGGACATGGGCGGCGGACCGGGCAGCTGCGGACGGCTCCTCCGCGGGGGGAAGCTCCTTGAGGAACAACGGCTGCCGATTAAATGACCAGGAAGAGCAAAGCGATAAGCGCCAGGTCGACGGCAAGAGCGGCGCCGAACGGGTAATAAGGGCCGGGATAATAGCCCGGGCCGTACCCTGCTGCTCGGGTGAAGGCCGTTGAAGCAGTGTGCTTGCCCTGCGCCGTTTTGTTCGGCTTGGACGTCCGGCTCTGTGCCCGGCTGCCCCGGATTTTCGGGCTTCCGGCCATTCCCTTCGGGTCGCCGTTCAAATACAGCCGTCCCCCCCGGCAGCCTGTCAGAACCCCGACATGCTCTGTGCCGTCCTTCATAACGATACACACGACATTGCCGCAGAGCGGCCCGATCCGATCCTCGTGAAGCGGATAAATCGGTTCCATGTGGTTGACACCTCCCTAATGTTCCTGCAAGCAGTGTATTCACCCAAGGGCGTTAGCGTATGGTCAATCACCCAAGGGACACACGCCCAACTTTCGCCGGAGCGGTCCGCTCATGAAGGCGAACGGGAACGGATGGCCGCTGACCGACGGAATCCCGCGGATCACAAGGCTTGCCATCCATAGCGCGGCGCGGCGACTGGCATTGGCCGATTTTTCTTGTCGTTCGATAGCGATTCTTCTGCGGTTATGGTACACTACATATCGTGCGGTGGCTGTCAATACCCAAAATACATAGGAAAGAATGAGGAACAATGACGGAACAATTCAACCAACAGCAGCCGGGTTTAACTGCCGGTGCGGTATTTTATTTGTTCGGCGCAACAGGCGATCTGGCGAAACGCAAGCTGTTTCCGGCTCTGTTCAGCTTATATAAGGAAGGCAAGCTGGCGGAGGATTTCGCAGTCGTCGGCTTGGCCCGCCGTCCACGAACGAACGAGCAGTTCCGTTCCGATCTGTACGAATCGATCAGCGAGTTCTGCCGCTACAAGCCGACCGATTCCGAACTGTGGAACCGGTTCGCGCAGCATTTTGTGTACATGTCGCTTGACATCCATAACCCTGACGGCTTCCGTGAGCTGAACAAGCTGTCCGGCGAGCTCGACGCGAAGTTCGGCATTCCGGGCAACCGGCTCTTTTATCTGGCGCTGGCGCCGGAGCTGTTCGGCCCCGTTTCCTTCAACCTGCGCGAAGGCGGCTTGCTGGAATCGAAAGGCTGGCACCGCCTGGTCATCGAGAAGCCGTTCGGATACGACCTGCCGTCGGCGCAGCTGTTGAACGAGCAGCTCAGCCAGGTGTTCAGGGAAGAGGAGATTTACCGGATCGACCATTACCTCGGCAAGGAAATGGTGCAGAACATTGAGGTTATCCGGTTCGCCAACGCTTTTTTCGAGCCGCTCTGGAACAACAAGCATATCGCCAATGTGCAGATTACGCTGTCCGAGACGGTGGGCGTCGAGGACCGCGGCGGCTACTACGATAAATCCGGCGCGCTGCGCGACATGGGCCAGAACCATATGCTGCAGATGCTGACCATGATCGCGATGGAGCCGCCGAGCCGCCAGCATCCCGAGGACATCCGCGATGAGAAGGTGAAGGTGCTCCGCTCGCTGCGCCAGTTTGCCTCCTCGGACGACGTGCGCAAGAACGTCATTCGCGGACAGTATGCGGAGGGTTCGCTGCGGGGCAAAGCGCTGCCCGGCTATCGTCAGGAGGATTCGGTGAATCCCGAGTCCACGACCGAGACGTATTTTGCGGCCAAGGTGTTCGTCGACAATTTCCGCTGGGCCGGCGTGCCGTTCTACATCCGTACCGGCAAAAGGCTTCCGGTGAAGACGACCGAGGTCGTCATCGAGTTCAAAAATGCGCCCGACCATGTTCTTTTCTCCCGCAAGAGCAGCCTGTCGCCGAATCTGCTCGTCATCCGGGTCAACCCGATGGAAGGCATCTATATCAAAATCAACGCGAAGCGCCCGGGCTCCGATTCGGAGATCCAGCCTGTCGCGATGGAATTCTGCCAAAGCTGCCAGATCGGCATCAACACGCCGGAGGCGTACGAGACGCTGATCCACGATGCGGTTCAAGGGGATTCCACCTACTTCACCCGTTGGGACGAAGTGGCCCATGCCTGGACGTTCGTGGACAAAATCGCGGCCGCATGGCGCGAAACGTCTTCCGACCTGCAGCTGTACCCGGCGGGCTCGTGGGGACCGAAGAAATCCGACACCCTGCTCGGGGAGGACGGCTTCTTCTGGTGGCCGGTGAACGGTCAGGACGAGGACAACGTTGTTTGGGTGACCAACAGCGGAAAATAATAAGGCATGAAGCAACGGCTCCCGTATGTGCGGGAGCCGTAAGCTGCAAATGGGACACAAGAGCAAATACCGGAGGAGGGTTCGTTCATCATGTTCAAAATCATCGATATTTCCATGACGATTGAAGACAGCATGACGGTGTATAAAAATAAAGAGGAGAAGAAGCCGAAAATCTACAATTCCTCGAATTTTCAGACCGGCCGGACGCATGAGACGCGCATCGATATCGACTGCCACGGAGGGACGCACATCGACGCGCCGCTCCATATGCTGGAGGATGGTGCTACGATCGAAACGATCGGGCTGGAGCAGCTCGTCGGCACATGCCGCGTGCTCGATCTGACGCATGTCGGCGTCGATGGCGTCGGCAGCGAGGATTTGAAGCCGCATAATCTGCAGCGCGGCGAATGGATTTTGCTGAAGACACAGAACTCGTTCACCGAAGCGTTCGATCCGGATTTCATATTCGTGAACGAGGACGGCGCGCGCCATTTGATCGAGGTCGGCATTCGCGGCGTCGGCATCGACTCGCTCGGCATTGAACGATCGCAGCCGGAGTACACGACGCATCGGCCGCTTTTCCGCAACGGCATTATTATCGCAGAGGGGCTTCGCCTCAAGGATGTGGCTCCCGGCACCTATTTCATGGTCATTGCGCCATTGAAGCTGACCGGCATTGACGGCGCACCGGCGCGCGCTTTTCTGATCGGCAACGCTTAGCCGTCCCGCGGCAGGGCACATCAAGCATGGACTAATGTTTCAGATGAGGGGAATTTACCTGGCATGAGCAAACCGTTAACCGAAGAAATCAAACAAGAGGTCGAGCGAAGACGGACCTTCGCCATCATCTCTCACCCGGACGCCGGCAAAACGACGCTGACCGAGAAGCTGCTGCTGTTCGGCGGCGCGATCCGCGAGGCCGGCTCCGTCAAGGCGCGCAAGGCGAGCCGCCACGCGACGTCGGACTGGATGGAAATCGAGAAGCAACGGGGCATCTCCGTAACGTCCTCGGTCATGCAGTTCGACTATAGCGGCCATCGGGTGAACATTCTGGATACGCCGGGTCACCAGGACTTCAGCGAAGACACCTATCGGACGCTCACGGCCGCAGACAGCGCGGTTATGCTGATCGACGTCGCGAAAGGCGTCGAGGCGCAGACGATCAAGCTGTTCCAGGTGTGCAGCAAGCGCGGCATACCGATCTTCACCTTCATCAACAAGCTCGATCGGGAGGGCCAAAGTCCGTTCGAGCTGATGGAGGAGCTTGAGCGCGTGCTCGGCATCCGTTCGGTGCCGATGAATTGGCCGATCGGCATGGGCCGCGAGCTGTGCGGCGTGTACGACCGGATGAACAATCAGGTGGAGCTGTTCCAGGGCAAGGATCATTCGAAGATCGAGGTTCGCAAGGTCGACAGCTACACGGACCCGATCATCCGCGAGATGGCGGGAGATTTCCTGCACGATCAGCTGTGCCAGGAGTTGGAGCTGCTGGACGTCGCGGGCGACCCGTTCGATCTGGAGAAGGTCAGCCGCGGCGAGCTGACGCCGATTTTCTTCGGCAGCGCGGTGAACAATTTCGGCGTGCAGACCTTTTTGGAAAACTTCCTGAAGCTGGCTCCGCCTCCTGCGCCGCGCAAGAGCACAAGCGGCGAAGTGGAGCCGACAAACGAGAAGTTCAGCGGCTATATATTTAAAATCCAGGCGAACATGAATCCGGCCCACCGCGACCGGATCGCCTTTCTGCGTATCTGCTCCGGCCGCTTCGACCGCGGCATGAGCGTCAAGCACGTGCGGGCGGGCAAGGATATCAAGCTGTCCCAGCCGCAGCAATTTCTCGCGCAAGACCGGGATATCGTCGAATCGGCGTATCCCGGCGATATCATCGGCTTGTTTGACCCGGGCATATTCCGAATCGGGGACTCGCTTTCCCAGGGCAGTGAAATTACGTTCGACGAGCTTCCGACGTTCTCGCCGGAGCTGTTCGCGAAGGTGACGGTCAAGAACGCGCTTAAGCATAAGCAGTACCAGAAGGGAATCGACCAGCTGACGGAGGAGGGCACAATTCAGGTGTTCCAGACGACCGGCTTCGAGGAAACGATTCTCGGCGTTGTCGGACAGCTGCAGTTCGAGGTGTTCGAATACCGCATGAAGGGCGAATACGGCGTCGACATCCAGCTGCACCGGATGCAGTTCCAGTTCGCGCGCTGGATTACCGGCGAGGTGGATCCGTCCAAGTACCGCATCAACTCGCAGCTCGTCAAGGATAAACATGGCAACTTTGTCGTGCTGTTCGAGAACGAATACGCGATGCGGACGGCGATGGACAAAAACCCGAACACGACTTTCCTTGAGACGGCGCCGTAATGGAGGGCTGCATGCCGGTCGTACTCTTTGTCCGCTGACTTAACTTACATTCATGCGCAACCCGTTTCGCCTCCACGGCGAAGCGGTTTTTTTTCGTTCATGGGAAATATAAGTCGATCATTGACAAACGGAAACCGCACACGTATTATATAACCAAGTAAATTAATCGGATTAAAAGGTTTTAAGAGGAGTGCGTGAAAAATGGAGAAATCGTTGACGTTAAGACATGCCGATCTGGAACTGGCGGCGACCTTGCATTATCCGAAGCAGACGAACGGCGAGTCCAAATCTCCGGCGGTTATTATATGCCACGGTTTTGTCGGCAGCCGCATCGGGGTCGACCGGCTGTTCGTGAAGACGGCGCGCGCGCTGGCGGACGCGGGTTATTACGTGCTTCGATTCGATTACGGAGGCTGCGGGGAGAGCAGCGGGGATTACGGGGCGCTCGGCCTTGATTCGATGATCGGTCAGACAAGAACCGCACTCGATTACATTCATGATATGGATTCGGTCGACCAACGGCGCGTGACGCTGCTCGGTCACAGCCTCGGGGGCGCGACGGCGCTGCTCACCGCAGTCCGGGACAAGCGTGTGAAGCAGCTGGCACTCTGGTCGGCGGTCGGGTATCCGTTCAATGATATCGTGCGGATCGTCGGCCGCAAAGCGTATGACGAGGCTGTTCAGAAGGGCAGCGCGGACTACGCGGGTTATTCCTTGCAGCCGTCCTTCTTCGATTCGCTTTCCGAGCATCAGCCTTTTCAGGCGGCAGCCCGGTTCAGCGGCGACGTGCTCCTGCTGCACGGGACGAGCGACGATGTCATCCCGGCCGATTACAGCTTTCTCATGCAGAAGGTGCTATGGACGCGTTCGGAGGGGAGTTGCGATAAGGAAATCGTATTCCAGGCGGATCACACCTATTCCACGCGGCGCCATCAGGAGGAAGCGATACGTCATACGCTGGACTGGCTGAAACTTCAGGAGAAGCGGCAGCAGGAATGGCATCATTGGAGCATTTAACGCGCAAGAAATGAAGGACAAACGGCGGGTAGTATGGTTTAATGGAAGGAGCGGAAATAACCGACAAGCGGCGTAAAGGATGGGAGAAACCAGTGGTGCGTAACCAATCGGCATTCCGGCTGGGGATGCTGTTGATGTTGATGATGACGCTTTTGGCGACGGCTTGCAGCCAGGGCGGGACCAATGGTCCAACCGTAGAAGGAGAAACGACAACTGCCGTAATCGACAATGCGGACGGGGGCGGACTGGCTACCGCTCCGGCAGAGCAGCCGGCGGCTTATGTGTCGCCGCT
>NZ_KK082161.1:8038-24557 GCF_000598065.1 Paenibacillus darwinianus
GGGCCTGCCGCTGGATACGGAGTCGATCGTGCGGCCGGTGGCCGTCATGATCAACAACTACGGTGCCGCCCGTCCGCAATCCGGTCTCCCCCAAGCGGATATGGTTTGGGAGGTTCTGGCGGAGGGCGGCATAACCCGGCTGGTCGCTATTTTTCAGAATGGCGATTCCACCGATCCCGTTGGCCCGATCCGCAGTATCCGGCCTTATCTGATCGATATCGCGGAATCGTTCGGCTCGATCATCGTCCATGCAGGCGGCAGCCAGGACGCCTATGCGATACTGCAGCGTCAGGAGAAGCCGTATCTCGATGAAATCACGAACGCGGGCGGTTACTTCTATCGGGACAAATCCCGCAAGGCGCCGCATAATCTGTATGCAAGCCTGGACAAGCTGCGCGAGGCCGCGGACAAGAAGGGCTACGCCGCCGCAGCGGACGTGCCGGTTTTCCGGTTCATGCAGACGGTCGCTCCGCCTGCCGGCGCCGATGCCACAGCCATCGAGCTGAGGTTCATGCTGAAGAACTACAAGGTTTCGTACGCTTACGACACGGCGACGCAGCAGTATTGGCGCTCGGTGGACGGCAAGCCGCATACCGATCGGACGAGCGGTGAGCA
The DNA here is from genome assembly GCF_000598065.1 of Paenibacillus darwinianus. Lineage (GTDB taxonomy): Bacteria > Bacillota > Bacilli > Paenibacillales > Paenibacillaceae > Paenibacillus_I > Paenibacillus_I darwinianus. Next base: position 8,654 of record NZ_KK082161.1, read on the forward strand.
ATTGAAGGCGGCGAATCTTGTCGTGCTGAGCGCTACGCATCGGGTGCTTGACGATGTTGGCCGGCTCGACGTGGACCTTCAGTCAGGCGGGCAGGCCATGCTGTTCCAGCTCGGCAAGGCGGTCGACGCGACGTGGGAGCGCGGCGGCGACGGCGTCATCCGGATTATGAAGGACGGCAGCGAGCTTCCTTTTGTCCCGGGGAAAACGTTCTATCATGTCGTACCGAACGACACGACAATCGATGGGCATGTCGCCTATCAATAAACGGACAATTGACGAAGGGGATGCGCATGTTTAAGAAAAAGGATATTTTCTTCAAGACGTTTGAGGAGATGGCGGACACGATCGTCGAGGCCGTCGAATATTTCCACGATCATGTGCCGAATCTCAAGGATTTGACCGCATTCGCGCGCGAGATGAAGGAATACGAGACGAAGTGCGACCGATGCGTTCATATTATTTTGACCGAGCTGAACAAAACGTTCATCACGCCGATCGAACGCGACGACATCATGCGGCTGACGACGTCCCTGGACGACGTGCTGGACGGTATCGAGGCGCTCGCTTCGCGGTTTGAAATGTATCAGATCCAGGAGCCGGACGAGTATATCGTGCTGTTCGCCGAGAATCTGGTGCGCTGCGCCCATCAGATCAAGAAGGCGATCTATTTGCTTACCGACAAGAAGCTGCTTGCGATCCGCGAGCCGGCTATCGCGATCAACGAGCTTGAGAACCAGGCCGACGACCTGCTTCGCGTATGCATCAAGAACCTGTTCGCGAAAGTGAAGGACCCGATCGAGCTGATCAAACGCAAGGAAATCTACGAACGGCTGGAGCAGACGACCGACTATTGCGAGGATGTGGCGGATACCCTCGAGACGATCATTGTGCGCAACAGCTAACCGAGCGACTTCATCAACGGCTTCCACGATACGGCTCATGCGGTCGCGCACGCTTTGCGGCGGCGCCAAAAAACATGCAGCTCGTCCTTCCGCAGAGGACAGGCTGCATGTTTGCTTTTTCGGAGCGGCGGTCGAGATCAGCAGCTTTCCTTGGGCGTCGATTCGATCAGGTTGATCGGATGCCCGTCCGGATCGTAGACGTCGAACATAATATGCGTGTTCCAGGGCGAATCCCAGAATTGCAGATCGGAAACGCGGATGAACCGGTTGTGCAGCGACTTGTGGAGCGCTTCGACGCCGCTTACGTTGAGATTGAAAAACGGCTTCGGGGCAGGTATGATTTTGCCGCTCGTCTTCTCCTCCAGGCAGAGCATACCGTAATCGTCCTTGTCGGGATGCGTAAAAAGTGTGGCGGCCCGCGATTCGCTCCAGCGCTCGATGCCCCGGCAGCGCAGTCCGAGCTCCTTGGTGTAGAAATCGACGGATCGTTCGAGATTGCTCACCGGCAGAAACACGCCGGCCAGAAAGTTGACGGTCATGAATAGGGTCCCCTCCCGGCTGATATAGTGTGACTGGTCAGGTGCGTATGCTGCGTATAGTCCCAGTATATCACGGGTTGCGGGCGAGCGGGCAGGAAATGGCGACCGCCGGAAGCAGCATCTGGAGCGAGCGGGAGCGGGCCGGCAGAGGCAAGGAACATCCGTGTGTATGATGGTTTGGCATACGGCCCCGAGCCGTCCGTATGCGGAAAGGGTTCGGGGCATGGCAGGCCAGAAAGCGGCAGATGCATCGTAAGCGAGGGCGATCAGCGACGCTTCTTGCCCCCAGGGCGGCGTGTGGTTGAGCTGCTGCGGCGTCTGCGGCGCCGGCGTTTGGGCGGAACGGACTCGTCGTCGGAGGCGACGGCCGCCGATTTCTTTTTGCCGATGGAGCCGGCGATCAGCTTGAACATCGGGGCCATCTGCTGCATGCTGGAGACGACCTTTTGCACCTTCTGCACCGTCGCCACGATGCCGTCGATCCCGCCGAGTCGGTCGATCATTCCCTTCAGGTCGTTAAGGTTGCCGAGATTGCCGAGGGAGAAGCCGGTTTTGGCCAATGGGGCCGCACTCTGAAAAGCTTGCGGGGCCCCCGGGAAAAACCCCGGTAAGTTTTGTCCCGGCTGAAAGCCGGCAATGCCCGGTCCGCCGCCGCCGAACAGGCCGGAATCCGGTCCGGCGCCGCTTCCGAACGCGAATGGGTCGCTGATGCCGGGGAATGCGCCGCCGCTTTCCAAAGGCTGCTGGAAGCTGCGCATACCCGGATAGTTGCGTGGTTGAGTCACGTGGGATCACGATCCTTTTTTTCTAACAGTCTATGGGGTAGGCTGATGCGGGGATTGGACGGATGCCCGGTTGCCGGTTTTTTGTGGAAACGATCGGGGAAAACTCTTCTGTCCTGTAAAGCGTGAATACGGTAATGCTTGAAAAAACGACTGAAACGCACTACAATGTGCATATGAGTTCAAGTATGTATAGGGGTGACATTCATGCAGCTCAAGAAGCTGAACGACAAATCAATCGACCAGCTGTTCGAGGCGGTGCTGACGCTGAAGACGGTGGAGGAATGTTATATTTTTTTCGACGATTTATGTACGGTGAACGAGATCCAGTCGTTGTCGCAGCGGCTTGAAGTGGCGCGTATGCTGGGCAAAGGCTCGACGTATAATCAGATTGAGGCGGAGACGGGCGCGAGCACCGCGACGATCTCGCGGGTGAAGCGGTGCCTCAACTATGGCAATGATGGTTATTCGATGGCGCTCGGGCGTTTGGGGAGATAAACGATGAAGCCGGGTGTGCTCGTCATCAGCCACGGCTCTCGGGATCCTGACTGGGTGGCGCTTGTCGATGAAGCGGTAGATGCGGTGCGACGTCCGGCAGACCTGCCGGTCGTTTCTTCATTTCTGGAGATAGTAGAGGGGCGGCTGATTCAGGACGGCATCAATGCGTTGGAAGCGGACGGGGTGACGCATATTTATGTGCTGCCGCTGTTCGTGTCGTCCGGAAGCACGCATGTGGACGACATCGGCCAGGCGTTCGGGCGGGCGCCTGCGGCGTATCGGGAAGGCGAGATGGAGCCGTTCGCGGTGAAGCGGGCGGCGGTTGCCTTTGGGAAGCCGATCGACGATGACCCGGTCATTGCGGAGATCGTGTACGGGAATGTGCGCGAACTTTCAGTCGAGCCCGAGCGGGAGACGCTGCTGCTCGTCGCGCACGGCAGCCGCGAGAAGGGGCTCAACCGCGTTTGGCGGACCGGCATGTCGCGGCTCGCGGAGCGGGTTCGCGTGCTGGGCGGCTTCAAGCGGGCGGAGATCGCGACGCTGCTGCCGGATCAGGCGGCCTGCGTGATGAAGGCGTTGACGGGGCGGCGTGCGGACGCCGCTGCGGCGGTGCTGGTGGCGCCGCTCTTTTTGAGCCGGGGATATTTTACGAGTAAGGTCATTCCGGGGCGGCTTGAGGGCTTCGATTATCGTTATAACGGACACGCGCTGCTGCCGAATCGGTGTATTTCGCGGTGGATGGAGCGGCAGATCGGGGAGTGGCTGACGGAGCTGGAAGCAGGCGGACTGGGAATTGACGGCGATTTCGGATATGATGAGAGTAATCGGTCATCGTGAACGGAGTGGGGTAAGTTGACGATTAAAAGGGCAAGACTGATATACAATCCGACCTCAGGTCGGGAGGAAATCAAGCGGCGGCTGCCGGATATTTTGCAGCGGCTTGAGCTGGGGGGCATCGAAACGAGCTGTCACGCGACGGTCGGCGAAGGCGATGCCACGCTGGCGGCGGCGGATGCGATTGAGCGCGGTTTTGACATGATTATTGCAGCCGGCGGGGACGGCACGCTGTACGAGGTCATCAACGGCATGGGGGAGAACGTCAATCGGCCGCCGCTCGGCATTTTGCCGCTGGGGACGACGAATGATTTTGCGCGCGCGCTCGGCATTCCGAAGCATTGGGAGTATGCGTGCGACCTGATTGTGCAGCAGTATGCCCGTGTGATCGATGTCGGCAAGGCGAACCAGAAATATTTCATCAATATTGCAGGCGGGGGCTCCTTGACGGAGCTGACCTATGAGGTGCCCAGCAAGCTGAAAACGATGATCGGCCAGCTCGCTTACTATATGAAGGGGCTGGAGAAAATGACGCGGCTGCGGCCCTCCGAGATGATTATTCAGGCGGCGGGGCATCCGGTCATCCATGAGGAGATCCAGCTTTTTCTGATTTGCAACAGCAATTCGGTCGGAGGATTTGAGCGGCTGGCGCCGGATGCCAGTCTGGAAGACGGCATGTTCGAGGTGCTGGTCGTGAAAAAGTGCAGCCTGCCAGAGTTCATCCGGATTGCCACGATGGCGTTGCGCGGCGAGCATTTGAACGATTCGCATGTGCTGCATTTTAAGACGAATGAGCTGCGGGTGACGACCCAGGATTACGTGCAGTTGAACCTGGATGGCGAATACGGCGGCACGCTGCCATGCACGTTCTCGATTCTGCCGTCGCATCTGAAGATTTATGTGGATGAGCAGGGCGCGTCGACTTACCGGTAACAGCGTGACAGGAGGAACTATGGGCGGGAAAGGGAACGGGGCCGGAATCGGTATTCCGGTAGGCAAAAATGAAGAGGTCGTCACCGACATCGTCGGCCTGACGCATGAGGGCGAAGGGGTAGGCCGTGTGAACGGCTTTACCCTATTTATACAGGGAGCGCTTCCCGGCGAACGCGTGCGGGCGAAGGTGCTCAAGCTGAAGAAGACGTACGGCTATGCCAAACTGCTTGAGCTGCTCGTGAAGAGCGAGAATCGGGTGGATGCGCCTTGCCCGATCTATAAGCAGTGCGGCGGCTGCCAGCTGCAGCATATGAGCTACGAAGCGCAGCTGGCGTGGAAGCGGCAGCATGTGGTGGACAACCTGGTGCGGATCGGGAAGCTGGAGGTTGCGGGGGAAGGCGCTGGCGGCACTGCAGCGGGGCAGGACGATAGCGTTAGCGCCGATGGTGGTGTGGCTTCGATAGCTTCAGGGCGAAGAACTGCTGTCGTCGTGCATCCGACGATCGGGATGGACAACCCGTGGCGTTACCGCAACAAGGCGCAGGTACCGATCGGAATGGCGAAGGCCGATCTTGACGACGGCGCCAGCGGCTCGCTGATCGGCGGCTTCTATGCGCGCGGCTCGCACCGCATTGTGGATATGGATGCTTGCCTGATTCAGCATGAGCGCAACGACGACGCGGTTCGGCGTGTGAAGGAAATCGGCTCGCGCCTCGGCGTGACGGCGTATGAGGAGAGCAGCGGCCGGGGGCTGCTGCGTCATGTCGTCGTCCGCACCGGCTTCGTCTCGGGTGAGACGATGGTCGTGCTGGTGACGAACGGCACGAAAATTCCGAATGTGCAGGCGTTTGTAGAGGGCATCAGGGAAGTGCTGCCCGATGTTCGGAGTATCGTGCAGAACGTGAACAAGAAGAGCACAAATGTGATATTCGGCGATGAGACGCGCGTGCTGTGGGGCAACGATGTAATTTATGACGAGCTGGATGGAATTCGGTTCGCGATCTCGGCGCGGTCGTTCTATCAGGTTAACCCTGCACAAACGGTGGCGTTGTACCGGAAGGCTGTGGAGTATGCGGGGCTTACGGGTGATGAAACGGTCATCGACGCTTATTGCGGCATCGGTACGATCTCGCTGTTCCTGGCCCGCCGGGCTGGCCGCGTATACGGCGTGGAGATTGTGCCGGAGGCAATCGAGGACGCACGGCGGAATGCCGAGTTGAACGGCATCGGGAATGCGGAGTTTGCCGTTGGCTTGTCGGAGGACGTTATTCCGCGCTGGCGGGAAGAGGGAATTGTGGCGGACGTGGTTGTCGTCGACCCGCCGCGCAAAGGCTGCGACCAAGCGCTGTTGGACACGATTGTGATGATGCAGCCGAAGCGCGTTGTATACGTGTCGTGTAACCCGTCAACGTTGGCACGTGATCTGCAGGTGCTGGAAGCTGGCGGGTATCGGACGGTGGGGGTGCAGCCGGTGGATATGTTCCCGCATACCGTACATGTGGAGTGCGTGGTAGGAATATGTCGGGTCGATACCTAGAAGTCCTGAATTATCAGTATTCTGCGAAGTATTCGTCATTTAATATTGAGGAAAACGACTTTAGAAGTAAGATATTGAAAGATAAAATCGAGGTTTCTATTGTGTTGGATTTGAAATGGGTGGACACATCTGATGACTTCTAATGAATTTGAGAATATCCAAGAGAGCGTCCAAAAATTGGGGCGTTCTCTTTTTATATAGATACTTTTCAAAAAAGCCGATTGTCTGAACGATTGAATGTTCAGCGCAGTCGGCTTTTTTGCGTGAAGGAGAGTTGTTGGATGAGTAAAGTAATCGCTCTCGCCAATCAGAAAGGCGGCGTCGGCAAAACGACAACAGCGGTCAACCTCGGCATTGGCTTGGCAGCGGAAGGCAAGAAGGTTCTGCTGTTGGACGGGGACGCGCAGGGCAACCTGACGGATTCGCTAGGCTTCCATGAACCGGACAGTCTATCCGTTTCATTAGCTACGATGTTGGTGAAAGGCATGACGGAGGAGCCATATGAACCTAGGGAAGGTATTCTGCATCATCATGAAGGTATCGACCTGATGCCTGGAAACATCGAATTATCGGCGGTCGAAGTGGCGCTCGTCAATACGATGAGCAGGGAAACGATTATGCGTTCGTACGTCGATTCCGTAAAAGCAGATTACGATTATATCCTGATCGACTGTATGCCGAGCTTGGGCATGATGACGATCAACGCATTGGCAGCGGCGGATAGCGTCATTATCCCGGTACAGGCGCATTACCTTCCCGCCAAAGGCATGACGCAGCTTTTGCAGACGGTTGCCCGCGTTCGGCGTCAAATTAATCCGAAGCTGGCTGTGGATGGTGTGCTGCTCACGATGGTAGACAGCCGAACCAATTTCGCCAAAGACATTTCTTTCGTGTTGCGTCGGGATTATGGGGATAAGCTGCGTGTATTCAATACAGAAATACCCCTGTCCATCCGCGCGGCGGAAACAAGCGCCAAGGGTAAAAGCATTTATGCTCACGATCCGAACGGACAGGTTGCTAAAGCCTACGCTGCACTTACGAAGGAGGTGCAGGATATTGGCAGCGAAAGAAGATCGGCTCGCCAGCATAAAGCTGACCAAAGTCGATGATTTATTCTCGACAGAGGAAAGCCGCAACGATTCGCAACGGGAAAAGGTAATGGATATTCCATTGGCTGAAATTAGTGAATTTCCCGGTCATCCCTTTAAGGTAAGGGCGGATGAAGCGATGTTAGAAATGGCGGATAGTGTCAAGCAGTATGGTGTCCTAGTTCCCGGCTTAGTTCGGCCAAAGGTAGGCGGTGGATACGAGATGGTATCCGGCCATCGTCGAAAGAAGGCAAGTGAATTGGCTGGAATGGAGACAATTCCATGTCTCGTTCGCGAGTTGGATGACGATCAAGCGACTATCATCATGGTGGATAGCAACCTGCAACGGGAGTATATTTCTCCGAGTGAAAAAGCTTTTGCCTACAAAATGAAATTGGAAGCAATGAACAGACAAGGACAACGAACAGATTTAACTCGTTCCCAAGTTGGGAACAAGTCTGCTGCAAAGAAATCAAGCGAGATATTAGCAGAACAGATGGGCGAAAGCAAAAACCAAATATTTAGATACGTTCGCCTAACCGAACTCACTCCCCCCATTCTCGAAATGGTAGACGACAAACGGATTGCCTTTAATCCTGCCGTTGAGTTATCTTACTTGGCCGAGAAAGAACAGCAAGCCCTATTCGATACCATGCAGGCCGAGGACTGCACGCCTTCACTTGCTCAGGCTCAGCGTATGAAAAAGATGAGTCAAGAAGGCAGGCTGAATACAGATGTCATTTACACCATACTGACGGAGGAAAAGCCGAATCAGAAAGAAAAAATGAGTATTCAGCGAGAACGAATCGACCGCTTTTTCCCACGAGACTTTTCGGAAAAACAAAAGGAAGACCTAATTGTGCAACTGCTGGAAAGCTGGTACAAAAGGCGGCAGCGGGAGCACGAACGGTAATTCACCCGTTGCTACCCTGTTCAAGCGCCCTCTCCCCTGACGGAGAGCTTTTTTTATGCCCATTTTTGGGGAGGAGATCATCAATGGACTTTACGAAAGGAAAACGGCGTCAGTATGAACGCCTGATGAAAGAAAAGCCGGGCTTTGCGCGCAGCAGGCTGTCCGAGGAGGAAGAACAACTGCTTCGCAAGCAGGCCCGAGAAGCCAAATGCGAACAAATGAAGCATGGCCACAAAACGAATCGGGAGGGCTGACGATGGAGCAGGAGAAACGAATGGCTGGCGAGTATGAGGTTTACCAGGCGCTGCCCATGGGCAGGGTCGAGGTTATTATGGGCATCGACATGGCGAATACCGAGAAGCCCTATCAGGTTTGCTACTGCTCGCAGAACAATTTGTTCGGCATCGATCAGTTTTATGGCGCATCCACCCATGCGGAATATTTAGATGCGATGCGGGAGTTTACCAAGCGGATGCAGTGGGAAATCGAGAAACTCCAAACCGAGCGCTCTGCGATCACGGAGCCGATGCCTCCCATTCTTCCGGCTCAATGCTTGCCGATTAAAAGCGATGATGAGCTGAACGGTAGAATTGTCGTGATCCGTCTGGAATGGCTACGTCCCGAGTTTCGCACGGCGGATAACCAGCTTATTTGGGTAACGGGAGGGTTCGGGGCTTCGGGGCATTCGCGCGGGCGAGCGGTCTATGCGGAAACACTCTATTCCGGCGATGAATACCGCTATAACCGGGAAGACCTGATGGGCTTTCTGAAGCCGGAGCATACACCGGCGTGGGCAGCCGAAAAGCTGGCACAACGACAAGCGGAGCAAGCATCGAAGCCGCGTCCGCGAGGCGAAGCGCGTTAAGAGAAGAGCAGACTTTCTTCTATATAAATGAAAGGAGATCGTAAACAATGTCATGGACGTATCGACACCGCAAGACGCTCATCATGGGAGCCATTGCGATCAGCGTAGTGCTTCTGGTTGCAGCAGCCCTATACATGCTGATGCAGCATGCCGACCAGCAGCAAAAGCATCAACAGATGAAAGAGGAGTATGAGCGGCAGATCTACCAATTGAAAACTGAGAACGAGCAAAACAGCCGAAACGTCTGGACGACTGCAAAAACGATACCGGCAGGCGTCGCGCTGAAAGCCGATGACCTCAAGTCTGTTCCGATGCCGGTCAGTTTGGTTCCGCCGGGCGTCATCACCGACCGGGAAAGCATCATCGGCAAGAGCGCAAAAATCGAGCTAGAATCGGGAACGCCGCTGCTCTCGTCGCTGCTGTACGAAGGTCAGCCCGTTCCGAAGGATTTGCGTATTCAGGAGTTTCAGGTCATTCAGCTTCCTTCTAATCTCAAGCCTCACCAATATATAGACGTTCGCATCGGCTTTCCAACCGGTGAGGACTTTGTTCTCCTATCTAAAAAGAAGGTACAGGAGCGGTCTGGTACGATCGTGTGGCTGGAGCTGGATGAGATGGACATCCTCCAAACGTCCAGCGCCATTATTGATGCTTATTTGCAAGGAGCGCGGCTGTATGCTCTCCCCTACATCGAGCCGGGCTTACAGGACGCGGCTGTGGTCAACTATCCGGCCAATCAGAAGGTATTGGACCTGATGGCGGTCGATCCCAATCTGCTCGAAACCGCGCAAATCGAGCTTGCCCGTAAGCTACGTCAAACGCTGGACGGGAACTTGAAGGCAGTCAGCGAATCGGACAAGCTGCGTGTCACCAGCGGAAACGTGACGGTGCAACAGCAACTGCAAAATGAACGGACGACGACGAGGCAGGGCAATGCCATGAGCGGAACGCAGCCAGTCAGCACGCCGCAGGCGGGAGAATCAACGGTTCCAACGAGCGGTCAACAGCCTGCACCGGGTGATTCTTCCGCTACCGCATCATCACCGCCATCTACTACAAGCCAACAGCCGTCCCCGCCTGCCGATTCGCCGCTACTTCCTTCGGGTACGCCACCGGCAACCGAAGCGCCTCTGGCAAGCGGGGATAAATGGGAAGACATCTTCAATCAATGAGGAGTGCGAATATGAAAAAAATCGTATTTATCGGCGTAGCGGAGAAGACGCATGCCTTATTGGTGCTGGGTCGCTTGCTGGCGGCGCTTGGGAATAAAGTGCTGCTCGTGGACTCCACCATGGCGCAGTCGATTCGGGGGTATTTGCCGAATGCTTATACCAGCAGCGCCGTTCAGGACTATGAAGGCATGGATGTGGCCTATGGCTACCTCACACCCGAACAGCTTGAGCGAGGCTTGGCACAGGCCGGGACTACGCCGACATACGACGTCATGCTGGTGGACACGGATCATACGGAATTTGTGTTCCGCCATAATCTGTCCCAGTTTGACAAGCGGGTGTGGTGTTGGGATGGGAGACGGTTATCGCTGGAAAAAAACGAGGAGCTGATGCTGCGACTGGGCTTGCAGGACGCGGAATCGCCTGTCAGTTTTTTTGAAATGCTTGCCCCCGCCATACCGGGTCACCTGGCAGCTTGGCGAGCCGAAATGCGGCTGCGGCACATCCAATGGGAGGAACCCTTTTTTCGTTTTCCTTTGGACGAGCGGGACGCAGCCGCCGATTTGAACAACCAGCACCACGGCCGCATGGATCTTCGAGGACTGACAGGCGCATACCGCTATACACTGCTGACGATGCTTGAGCAGCTTGGAGATTGCGACCGCAAGGCAGCGCGGCGGGCTTGGTCGATCGCTCGGAAGAAAGTGCGAGTGTGGTAGAAAGGAGAACGCATATGGGAGTTACCGTTGTATTTTGGAGTCCCGTGCCCGGCCAGGCGGGGACCACAACCAATCTGCTCGCTGCGGCAACGTGCATGGGGCTGGAACATTCGGCGCGACTTCTGCTGCTGGGGCATTTGCAAAACAGCTATGCCGCTGTCGAGCGGGCTTACTTCCGGCCTGCCGCATGGCATGACATTCATGCCCCGGACACGGGAATTGATGCGCTCTTGCGACTGCTGAAAAACCGCAAGCTGGAGCCTGCCATGCTGCGAGATTATGCCCATCCGTTGCTGCGGGATCGTCTCGATATTTTGCATGGCTCGATCAAGCAAGAGGATGCCTTTATCGAAATGGCAAAGGAATGGCTCACACCGCTGCTTGCGGTCGCCCGCCGCGCTTACGATATCGTGCTGCTGGACGGGGGGAGCGGCAGCGGGTCGGCTTGGAACGAGTTGCTGCGGCAGCAAGCGGACGTAGGGGTTATTTGCCTGCCGCAAAACCGTCTCCTGCTGGAGCGATTTTTTCAATCGGCGGAAGCATCGACGCTGCAAGACCGAAGGACGTTGCTCGCATTCGGGCAATACGATCCGTATTCGACGCTCACCGTTAAAAATCTCATGCGCCAATTCCGCATCGGAACGTCCGTTTACCCTGTATCTCATAACACAGGCTGGATGGACGCGGTACAGCACGGCGAATCGAATGCCTTCTGGTTCCGCAACCGGAAGACAGTAAGCGGCCATGAGAATCATCTGTTTGTGCAGCAGGTGCGTCGATTGGCGCAGGCTGTGATCGACAGCGCGGGCGCAAGGCAGTCCCTTTTCGGCGGAAGGGTGGGCGACACACCATGACGGCCATGCTTAATACTTTCATCCTGATAGCGCTCCTGTTGCTTTCGAGCTTCTTCCTTTACTTGCGCCTGAGCCGACGATTGCCGGAGCGGACAGACGACACGTCGGTATATACGCTGGAGGCAATGACCACTTTCGTTAATGCAACGCTGCACGAGTTGACCAGCAGCAATCTGGCTGACTTCGGTTTGTCGGAGGAGGAATACCGCCGCCGAAAAAGTAAACGGGCGGATCTGAAAAAGGCGCTGCGGGGCTGCACCTCCGGGGACTTGCGGGATAAAGAATACGTCAAGGAGATCATTGCCGACCTGCTCGCGCAGCGCTATGAACTGGACGATGCGCATCTGCACCTCCTGCTGCCTTTTCATCAGCCGGAGTCTCTTTCCGCGCAAGACCAGTTTGACATTCTGCTTCACACGTATAAAAAGGAAGCCGGGCTTCATGCGCTCGACCGGCTCATTCAAACCTACGAGTTGGATCGGCATAGACGAAACGAGGAAGGCCAGCTTGAAACGTACCGGATTTCGGCGGAGGATATTCGAAGCATCTTCGCTCGGGAAGCGCCGCGTTTGACGACGGACGATAAGCTCCAGCTTGTCGTCCAGCGGATATATCAGCATTACAAAGGGTTCAGCGTCGTGGACGAGCTGCGCGACATGCGCGTGGACGGCGTATCCGGGGGCGTATCCGGTCTGCCGCCGTTTATGTGGGAGGGCGAATGGTCGCTGGAGGAGGATGCACAGCTTCAGTCGCTGCCCCGTTCGCATGATAGTGTTTGGTTGTTTTACAAGGGTAAGTCCATTCACCTGAGTTTCTTGTCCTTCGGCTCCGAGCAGGAACTGCGGCGCGTTTGCCAGATCATCTACAAGCACAATTTTCCCGGCCAGTTGTCCGAGGCGAATGGATTTAAGGTCAATGAAATGGCAGACGGCTCCCGCGTCGTTGTGCTGCGCCCCCGATTTTCAGAATCGTGGGCTTTTTTTGTGCGCAAATTCGATGTGCAGAGCGCGACGCTGGAGCAATTGATTCAGGACGACGGGGCGGAATTGCCGATTGGCCTCATTCGTTACTTGGTGTCGGGTGCGCGTATCACGGCCATTACCGGCGCGCAGGGCAGCGGCAAAACAACGCTGCTTATGGCGATGGTGCGCCATATTCCAGAAGTGCTGCCCATCCGGGTGCAAGAAATGAGCTTCGAGCTTCAATTGCGCAAGATCTACCCGGAACGCAACATCGTCAGCCTGCGCGAAACCGAGACGATCTCCGGTCAGCAGGGGCTGGACATCCAGAAGAAGACGGACGGCTCCGTCAACATTTTGGGCGAGGTGGCGACCGATCCGGTTGCGGCCTGGATGATACAGATGGCACAGGTGGCGTCTTTATTCACCTTGTTCACGCATCACGCCAAAACCTTTCGCGATCTTGTGTTGTCCCTGCGCAATTCCTTATTGAAAACAAAGGTGTTTACGAACGAGCGTGTGGCGGAACAGCAAGTCGTCAGTGTCGTCAACTTCGATATTCACCTCCGCCGCGATCTGGACGGACGGCGCTATATCGAACGCATTACGGAATGCGTCCCTTCACCGCAGGAAGCTGCTTACCCGGATTCCTTTCGCGGGAAAATGACAAAGGACGAACGAATGGCCGCCTTTATGGAAACGGCGCTCGAATACTTCCGCCGCTCGACGGATCGCCCGCTGTACACGGCCCGAAATCTCGTCGAATACCGCGACGGCCGTTACGTTGCCGTTCATCCGCTGTCCGAACAAAGTCGCTATGAGATTGCGGAATACCTGAGCGGTCCCGATCAGGCCGTCTTTGATGCATTTCTGGCGTCCTATTGGGGGGATGAGACATGATTCGGGAATGGCTGTCCCCTCTGCTCGGTATCGCAACTGTGCTCTTTCTTGCCGCTGTCGCGGCCTTCCTGTGGCTATCCCGACGTGATTCGGAGGTGGCGGCAGTCCGGCGCTACGAAGCGCTGCGCAAGCCGGGGCAAGCACCTCGCAAGCAGGCGGTTTACAGCTTCATGCAGCAGCTATATAGCGTTTGCGAGCATGTGCCAGTTTTACGTGTGTACTTACAGCATCTTCGCAGGCGGCTGGTCATCCTGCGGCTCGGGGACGAATGGAAGCTGCGGTTGGAAACGATGAAATCGGCGCTGCTGATGTGGCTTGTCCTGCTGCTGGCCGCTGTTCCGCTTGTCTTGGCGGTGCGCGATCCCTTCACGCTGGCGATGCTCGGCATGGGTCTTTGGGTCGGCCACGGCATCCTCTCGGATATGGGCGTCCATCGGCTCGAAATGCGGCTGCTGCGCCAGCTTCGTCTTTTTCTTGGCGATGTACGCCACCATTATCATCGTCACGGGATGGTCGAGGAAGCCATATACGAGTCGGTGGACAGCGCGCCGTATGAAATGGCGCTGCAAGGGCAGGAGCTGTATGACATGCTGACGGACAGCAACGCCGAGGAAAAACTGGCGCAATATGTGGAGCTTGCTCCGAATCGTTATTTGCAGGGCTTTGCCGGATTGTCGTATCTCATCAAGGAGCACGGCGACCAGCAAACCGAAACCGGCTCTGTCTACCTCAAGGGGCTGGAAAAGCTGTCCGTCGAACTGAATCTGGAGTTGCTGCGCCGCGAGCGTCTTAGCTTCCTGCTGCAAGGTCTGACCGTCATTGCGCTGCTGCCGCTGCTGTTTACCCGTCCGATTGAAGCCTGGGCCAGCCACTTTTTTCCGGCAATGGACACCTTCTACGCCAGCGCTTTCGGCTGGGCCGTCAAACTCTGCCTGCTTGTCGTCGTGTGGCTATGCTACGTGCTGCTGCGCAACCTGTCGGAGCTGGATGCGACCACAAGACCCACCAGCCGAAAAAGATGGGAGAAACGAGCTTATGGCTGGCCGTGGATGCGCTGGCTGGCCCTTCGGTTGGGGCCGATCCCCGGCTCGCGGGAGGCGCAGCGGATGACCCGGCTGCTCAAGGATACAGCTTCCCCTTTGCGTCTCGAATGGTTTTATGTGCAGCGGATCGTAGCCGGGGCCGCAGCATTTTTGGCGGTAATGGGCTTGTTCGTGTCGCTGCATGCAGCGGAGCGGCATCAGGTGCTGTATACGCCGGTAAAGCCGGGAACGCTGTTCGGGCAGTTGTCCCCGGAGGAGGAAGCAAAGGCGAGGGAAGCCGCCGCGCTGGATCGCAGGATGCTCGATCAATTAAAGGAGGTGAGGCCGCGAAGCGAAAATAGCGTCATCAGCCTGCTGCGCAAAGACCCGGCTGTACAGATCAAGGAGGATCAGCTTCGAGCAACGGCGCGACGCATTCTGGGCAAGCTGGAGAAGCTGAATCAACCTTTGCTGGCGTGGTGGGAAGCGTTTCTGGCTTTCGCCGCGGGGTGGGGCGGGTACGCGCTGCCGGTTGGCATCCGTCTGTTCCAACGGCGTATGCGGCAGATGGAGATGAAGCATGAGGTGGATCAACTGCAAGCCGTAATTGCCATGCTCGCCGGGATGGATCGGATGTCGGTTGAACAGCTTCTGCTATGGATGGAACAGTTTGCGCAGATGTTTAGGGAGCCACTGCAAGCATGCCTGCTTCACTTTGAGCAGGGCGAGGAGCAGGCGCTTGCGCAGCTCAAAGAAGATGCGCCGTTTCTGCCGTTTGTTCGGATCGTTGAGAAACTGGAGATGGCATCGCAGCATTTGACCATCCGGCAAGCATTCGACGATCTCGAAGCGGAGCAGGCGTTTGCGCGGGAGCAACGCAAGCAGGAGTATGAACAGTTAATTGAACAAAAGGCAGGCTGGGGCCGCTGGATTGGGTTTGCCCCCTTAATGACGCTGATATTCGGGTATTTGGTCATCCCGCTGGTCGTCGTCAGCCTGCAGCAGATGACAACCTACTACGATCAGCTTCAACGCATCCAGTAGTCGGTACGAACGCTTTCCCTTACCAACGGGAAGGCGTTTTTTTATTCCCCATTTAAAGGAGAGATTCGAATATGTCCAATGCCCAAAAAGCGCTGGTCATGGCGGCAGGTATCTTCCTCGCCATTGCGCTCATTACGCTCGCAGTCGTGCTGTTTATTTCTGCTCAGGATTCGACCAAGGCGGCGCAAAGCAGCTTCAGCAACATCCAGACAGAGCTTTCGCAGACTGCGTTTACGGTGTACGACAATACGACGCTTTCGGGCAGTCAGGTGGTCAATGCGCTGCGCAAGTTCCGTGATCAGGACCAGTTCGGCATCCAGATCGTAACCGGCAAAAATCCGA
>NZ_KK082162.1:0-4899 GCF_000598065.1 Paenibacillus darwinianus
GCGGAGCTGGCCGCCGCAATTGCCGGGCGGCTCGCCTCAAGCGCTGCGCGCGAGGCGTCCCCCGCGCCAGGGCAGCTGTCTCCGCTGCAAGCTGTGCCGCAGGCTGCGCCGGATGAGGAGCGGCTCCTATTCCAGGCCGCATCGCCGCGAGCGCATACCGCACCGCATGCCGTTCCGCATACCGTCCCGCATGCTGTTCCGCACGCCGCATCCGACGCCGCATGGCAGACTTCGCCGCACGGCGCGCCGGGCATGTCGCAACCGGCGGTGTCGCCTCAAGCCGGTCACTGCGAACCGGAAAACGCCGGTTGCCGCGAGACGCAGGCTGACGGCCGGGCGGGGCATCGGCTGGCTCAGCGGGATCCGCGGGCGTTGTGGGCCTTTTATATGCTGTCGGCCGCCGGGCTGCTGATGCTCGACGGATGGATAGGCGTCGGCGCAGGCGCGGCAGCGTGTGCAGCCATCCTTTACGGCTTGCCCGGTCTTATTCGCCCTTATCGCCATCTCATTTCCTATTATGCTTGCTTCATTCCCGTCATGGGACTGCTTACAGGCTTGGGTCTCGCTCCACTCCGGTTCTCGGTGCCGGATGCAATCGACACGATGCAGCTGCTGTTCCGCCTGTTCACCGCGATGCTGCTCGCCCTGCCGTTGCTTGGGCTCGTTACGCCGTACCGGCTTCGGCTGGCGATCGAGCAACCGTTGCTTGCTTTGCGTGTCGGCAAACGTCAGGTGCATGCGTTATCGTTGATCGTATCCCTGTTGTTCCGTTTTATGCCGCTGATCGCCGCCGAATGGCGGCGGTTTGCACGGATCGGCGCCGCTCGAGGCAAACGGCCGTCAGCGCCGGGCAAATTGCCGTTTAGACAGCTGCACACCGTTATGATCCCGTTCATGCTGGCGCTGCTGCAGATCGCGGACCGTTTGTCCACGGCGCTTGAGGTGCGTGGCTTTGGCCGCAATCCGGTGCAGGCGCGGGCCATGAAGCTTCGCATGGATCGGGACGATTTCGCCTTGGTGCTGGCCGGCTTGCTGCTATTCGCGTTTCTGGCGGTTCTGTCCCGTCTATCGCCTTGAATTGTTGCGGATTGCCATTCAGCGGAAAAAGTGGCGTCATTCGCGCTTTTCCCTTATAATGCTTAGTGATAGAGGTCGAATCGCCGGATTAAAGGAGTGTTGTGCATGACTGCCGTTGATATCAGTCAAGTATCTGCCGGGTTATTCATCACGGGCGCCATTTTCATTTTGCTTATTTTTTCATTGCTCAGTCTGGGCATTCTGCGGATGTTCCAGCTGCGCTTCAAGGCCGGCTGGCTGTCGTTTGCCGGAGCGGTTGCGAGCGGCGTTTTTTTCATAGGGGTGCTCGACCGCTGGTTTATGTAGTTTGATATTGCGATAAGCGCCGCGCAAGCGGTGTTAACGACGAGCAGCCCCCGCCGGAACTCGGCCGCCAAACGGCCGTTTTCGGACGGGGGCTGCTGCGCGAACGGAGGTTCATCCCTGCGTCTCGCGCAGGGACCCACCGCTTCAGAGGGGTGGGAATGGATTTGAGAGAAGGAGGTTTTTTATGGTTTCCCCGCTTTGGTTCGTCATCAATATGGGGTTTGTCGCATTATTCATCACGAGCCTGTTTGTGAACCGCGCCTACCGGGAGGCGCTGCATGCGGGCGATCGAGCGGCTGTGAAACGGCTCAAACGCCTGCGCTTGGTTATGGCGGTCTGCACTGCGGCGGCTTTCCTCGCAATGTCTGCGGCTTTCCTTGTCAGCATGGGCCTGAACGTATAATTTTCCTATCTCCACCACGCTGTTCACCGGAATTGTGCCCGATCGTATAATCGGTTTCCCGGTCCAATCGCAACTTTTCCAGTATACGTAACGTCAACAACTACTAGGAGGGCGTCCGCAGTCGCGGTAGCTGAACAGATAAAGCAGTCGAGAACTGCTACGAGAGGGAGACTGGAATGAACGCATTGAAATCGTTAAAGGTACTATTGATTACGTCCTTCCTTGCACTGCCTCTTCTCACTGCGGTGCAGCCGGCCGATGCCAAGGGAGACGGAGCGAACAGGCTGGTATTGCAGAAAAACAACGCCGTCATGCAATTTAACGGGGTGCAACTGAAGGCGGCTCAGCCGGTCACATACAAGAATGGATCCGCCTATTTGCCGCTTAACGGCATTTCCAAGCCTTTTGGCTTCCAGCTCTCTTACGACGTGAAGACGAGGGAAGCGGTCGCGCGCTCGCCGAAGCAGGAGATTCGTTTCCGAACGGGAAGCTCCTACATCAAGGTGGACGGCAAAGTCGTCAAGGCTCCCGGCACGACCTATTCGCAGAAAGGTTACATGATGGTGCCGATCCGCACCTGGTCCAATGTGACCGGCAGCACGATCGGCGTCAGCGGCACGACGATCACGATTGCGTGGAGCAGCCTGCCGGAGGCGACGTTCCGCGTTCAGCCCGAGGAAATTTACGCGACGCAGACGACGGTTGCCTATGAGGATTTGGCGACGGCCTCCGGCGGCCTGCGTATTGTCGACGAGCAGTGGGAAGGCCGTGAGGACGTGTTTCAAACGGCCGGTCCGCATACGATTACCCGCCGGGTGATGGACGAGAGCAGCCAATGGAGCGAGCCTTACAGTGTGACCGTCACGGTGCGCGAGCCCAACCAGGCGCCGGTCGCCGACTTCGGTATCGAGAAGCCGACTTACCGGATCGGCGAGCGGGTGTTGTATACCGACCGCAGCTACGATGACGAGAATGCGATAACGAACCGCAAATGGTCGGGCAATGCGCCGGTGTTTTTTGAAGCCGGCGAGAAGCAGGTGACGCTGGAGGTGCAGGATCGCCACGGCTTGACCTCGAGCGTTACGCAAACGGTGACGGTTACCGATGAGGTGCTGTATACGCGGGACGAATATAACCGTAAATTTACGGCCGTCGGCCAAAAGTACGAAATGAACGGCTCCGAGGTGCTCGGTTACGAGTCGGTGCCGTACGCGATCGGCGACGAGCCGGCTCAGATGGTGCGAAGCAACAGTCCCGAACGGTGGGAAACGACCGGCATCGCTTACGACGATATGCTGACAGGGAAAACCCGCTTCCTGCTTTACAACCAGAACGGCATCGGCTATAACGTGAAGATGTATATCGTGGCGACGAATATAAACGGCACCTCCGCAGATGTCGGAATCGGCGCATGGGGCATGGGCGGTCCCGACCCCTATACGACGAACGCGGGCAAGCTGTCAACGGTTCGTTATCTGGATATGCTTAACAAAAAGACGCCGGTCACCTACACGCGCCTCCGTCCTGGCGAGTCAAGAGTGCTGCTGCCGGAAATTTCGAACGTGCCGATCAAAAAAGACCAGACGTTCTCGGCTTACGCCGACATCGTGTCGGACAAAATGATCCGTTACCGTATCGTCGTCGTTTCCGAGAACGACGATCCGATCGATTCGCTGTCGTCGCTGTCGATCATGGAACGCATCGACAAACATGTTCGCGGTACGTTTTATAACGCGGACCGGACGATTCAGGTTGATAAAGTGCTGGGCGGCCAGCCGCAGCGCATCGTGCTCGGCGACAACAAGGTCGACAAAAATCTGGACGGCATTGACCAGACGACCGGACAGCTGGAATGGAACCTCGGCAATTTCGGGGTGCTGTACAAAATGACGATCGACGTCGCGCCGAACACGCTGATCGGCCTCAATGCCCGCGGCGGCCATTACACAGGCGCCTTCATCGTGAACGGCAAGGTCGTGACGGTGACGGACGGCAGCGTGCTGAAAACGAATAGCGAGACTGCTGTTCTTTACCGCACCGGCAGCAGCGAGGAGCGGGTGGACATCGTGTTCACGCTGGCGTCGGGCAGCAATCTGCCGATTCATATGCTGTTTCTGCCGGTGCCCGAGCAGCGGTACTGATCCTGAAGCCCCGCTTCCGCCCCAGCCGGACAGCGGGGCTTCCCGCGTTGACGGCGTCGGCTTTTTCCTGCATTATGAGAAGAAGAAAGACGTGTTCCGGAGGTAGAAGCCATTGCAAACTGACGAAATTATACGAATGATGTCGGCCCAGGGCCTGCGCATCACCGATCAACGGAAGACGCTGGCCAAGCTGTTTGCAGATACGCCCGGCTATCAGTCGCCGAAGGACGTATACGATTATATGGGGCGCTCTTATGCCGGCCTCAGCTTTGATACGGTGTACCGCAATCTGCGGGTGCTCGACGAATTGGGGGTGCTTGAACAGGTTGTGTTCGAGGACGGCGTCAAGTTCAAGCTGCACTGCCGGGGCCACGATCATCACCACCATATGATTTGCCTGCAATGCGGGAAGACGTATCCGATCAGCTACTGCCCGATGGATCAGACGGAGGTGCCGGACGATTTCAAGGTCGTGAAGCATAAATTCGAGGTATTCGGCTATTGCAAGGCGTGCTCCCTGGAGGAGGAAAGTCGTGCGTAAGGTGCTGCAGGCGCCCGTTCGATTTTATCGCAGGTTCGTCTCGCCGCTCAAGCCGCCGACCTGCCGCTTTTATCCGACCTGCTCGGCCTACGCGCTGGAGGCGCTGGAGACGCACGGTGCGTTGAAGGGCTCCTGGCTTGCGGCCAGGCGCATCTGCCGCTGTCATCCTTTCCATCCGGGAGGGATCGATCACGTGCCTCCCCGGCGCGAGCCTTGACACGGGCCTGCCGTTTTCGCTATATTTTCCATAAGGAACAGGATAATGAGCGTCCGATGAACGGATAAGTACACAGCGTCTGCCCATCACAGAGAGCCGGATAAGCTGAGAACCGGCATGGAGCGGCTGTGGAACATGGTCCCGGAGGATTTCTTTCCGAGCGCCGGCGGTGCCGCCGTAAGGGATGGGACGTATGCCCGCGTTAAGGGCGGGC
>NZ_KK082162.1:4999-24424 GCF_000598065.1 Paenibacillus darwinianus
GCGGCACAAACAAGCTTCCCGCCGGTTTATGGTCGGAAGGAATTTGGGTGGTACCACGTGAGCTCAGGCTCCCGTCCCATAGCGGACGGGAGCTTTTTGTCGTTTTCCCAATTATGAAGGAGGTTGACCAACTTATGCCGGAATCGAACAGTTCGTTCTATATTACAACCCCGATCTATTATCCGAGCGACAAGCTTCACATCGGGCACGCTTACACGACGGTGGCGGGCGACGCAATGGCGCGCTACAAGCGGCTGCGTGGCTTCAATGTGCGGTATTTGACCGGAACGGACGAGCACGGGCAGAAGATCGAACGGAAAGCGAAGGAGAAAGGGCTAACGCCGCAGCAGTTCGTGGACGAGATTGTAACGGGCATTCAGGAGCTGTGGCGCAAGCTCGACATATCGAATGACGATTTCATCCGCACGACGGAGCAGCGCCACAAGACGGTCGTCGAGAAAATTTTCGCGCAGCTGCTTGCGCAAGACGATATTTACAAAGGCACTTACGAGGGCTGGTACTGTACGCCCTGCGAATCGTTTTTCCTCGAGCGGCAGCTGCAGGACGGCAACTGCCCGGACTGCGGAAGACCGGTGGAGCTGGTCAAGGAGGAAAGCTACTTTTTCCGCATGAGCAAATACGCCGACCGGCTGCTTCAATATTATGAGGAGAACCCGGATTTCATTCAGCCGGAATCCCGCCGCAATGAGATGATCAACAATTTCATCAAGCCTGGGCTGGAGGATTTGGCCGTATCCCGCACAACGTTCGACTGGGGCGTCAAAGTGCCGGGCGACCCGAAGCATGTCGTCTATGTGTGGATCGACGCGTTGTCCAACTACATGACCGCGCTTGGCTACGGAACGGATAAAGACGGACTGTACCACTCCTTCTGGCCGGCGGACGTGCATCTTGTCGGCAAGGAGATCGTGCGTTTCCACACGATTTATTGGCCGATCATGCTGATGGCGCTCGGCGAGCCGCTGCCGCGCAAGGTGTTCGCGCACGGCTGGCTTCTGATGAAGGACGGCAAAATGTCCAAGTCGAAGGGGAATGTGGTCGATCCGGTGCTGCTCATCGACCGTTACGGCCTGGATGCGCTGCGTTATTATCTGCTTCGGGAGGTGCCGTTCGGCGCCGACGGCACGTTCACGCCGGAAAATTTCGTCGAGCGGATCAATTTCGATCTGGCTAACGATCTCGGCAATTTGCTGAACCGGACGGTGGCGATGATCGATAAATATTTCGGCGGCACCGTCCCGGCCTACGCGGGACAAGTGACCGGCTTTGACGGCTCGCTGCAGGCCGCAGCGGCGGAGACGGTCGCGCATGTGGAAGCGAACATGGAGCGGATGGAATTTTCCGTCGCGCTGTCGTCGATTTGGCAGCTTGTCAGCCGGACGAACAAATATATCGACGAGACGCAACCCTGGGTGCTTGCCAGAGAGGAATCGGCCAAGCCGCAGCTTGGCTCGGTCATGTATCATTTGGCCGAATCGCTGCGCATCATTTCGATTCTGATTCAGCCCTTCCTGACGAATGCTCCCAAGGAAATATGGCGGCAGCTCGGCGTAGCGCCGGGCGGATTGACCGCTTGGGACAGCACGAAGACGTTCGGCGCGCTGCCCGGCGGAACTAACGTTTCCAAAGGATTGCCGCTGTTCCCGAGGCTGGAGACGGCGGAAGAAGTCGGCTTCATTGCCGCTTCTATGTCCGGAGGCGCGAAGACGGCCGAACCGGCAACGGAGACCACCCAAGCGGCGGCCGACACAACCCCGGCGGACGCAAAAGCGGAAATCGGAATCGACGATTTCGCAAAGGTCGAGCTGCGCGTCGCCCAGGTCCTTGCGGCCGAGCCCGTCAAGGGAGCCGACAAGCTGCTGAAGCTGCAGCTTGACCTTGGCTACGAACGCCGCCAGGTCGTCTCGGGCATCGCCAAGTTCTACAAGCGGGAGGAGTTGATCGGCCGCAAGGTCATTTGCGTGGCGAATCTGAAGCCGGTGAAGCTGCGGGGCGAGCACTCGCAGGGCATGATACTCGCGGCATCGCTGGACGGACAGCTGACGCTTGCCACGGTGCCGGACAGCATGCCGAACGGAGCAATCGTCAAATAAAGAGAACCAGGTTAAGGCGGAACGGGCTGTGGCGGAAACGGCTCGTTCCGCCTTTCTTTCATCGCCTGAGCCTGTGGTTACTTCCGTTCTTTGTTGATTCGCAAAAGAGCGCCGTTGCCTCAAGTCGAAGGCCCCTAACCGCGCTGCCGACAAGTAGCCGAAAAGTTGCGGTTGACAGATGAAAGGCACACGGGCTATACTCATAAACGTAATTGTAACGATTACTAATAAGGGTGTTGCAGACAAACAATGAATGAAATGGGGAATTGATATGAACGTGTTTAACAAATCGGCGAAAGGGATTGTACGGAAAACGGCAGTGCTGCGCAGAACCCGGTTGGCTGCGCTTTTGCTGCTTGTTGCCTTGACGGCGCTGACCACGGCCTGCTCGGCCGGCAGCCAAGGCGGGAACGAAGCGGCTGAAGGCAAGCTGAGCGTTGTAACAAGTTTTTATCCGCTCTATTATCTGGCAAGCGAAATCGGCGGCGACCATGTCGCTGTGACGAATTTGGTGCCGGCCGGCGTGGAGCCGCATGATTGGACGCCGAAGAGCAAAGATCTTAGCCTAACATCGAAAGCCTCCCTTTTTTTGTACAACGGAGCGGGTTTTGAAGGCTGGGTGGGCGATTTTTTACAAGGGTTGGATAAAGACAGCAGGGTCGTATCTATAGAAGCCAGTCAAGGGGTTGATCTTATCAAGGCAGGCGAGACGAATGCGGGGACGCTCGGCGCGGCCGAGCCGGCTGCGGAAACCGGCGAACAACCGGCACAAGTCGATCCGCATACATGGGTAAGCCCGAAGTCGGCGATTGTTATGGCGGAAAATGTGAAAAATAGCCTTGTGAAGGCGGACGCGGTAAATAAAGCGGACTATGAGGCGAATTACGAAGCGCTCCGCAAAAAGCTGTCCGAGATGGATGCGGCTTTCAGGAGCGACATCGCAGCTTTGCCGAAGCGGGATATCGTCGTTTCCCACGAAGCATTCGGTTATTTGAGCCGCGATTACGGCTTGAATCAGGTTGCCATCATGGGACTCGCGCCCGATGCCGAGCCTAAGGCCCAGGATCTGAAGGAAATCGTCGATTTTGTCCAAAATAAAGAAATCCGCTACATTTTCTTCGAGGAGCTCGTATCGCCCGAGCTGGCGCAAACGCTGGCGAGCGAGGCCGACGCAGAAACGCTGGTGCTTAATCCGCTCGAGGGATTGACGCCGGAGCAAGAAGACCAGGGTGAAAATTATGTGACGCTAATGGAAAGGAATTTTCAAAATCTGAAGAAGGCATTACAATGATAGGAGATCAGACAAACTCGGGCTATGATGAAAGGGGACGGGTACGATGCCGCAATCGAACGGATACCATGCTGCGGGTGGCGCGTGCCACGAAGAGGTCATTAAGCTGACGGGCGTCTCGTTCTCCTATGAGAACCAGCCGGTCATCACGAATTTGAATTTTAGCGTGCAGGAACGGGATTTCGTCGGTTTGATTGGCTCGAACGGAGCGGGCAAAACCACGCTTCTGCGCATGATCGTCGGCTTGCTGAAGCCGGCGGAGGGTTCGGTGTCGCTGTTCGGCAAGCCGGTCTCCCAGTTCGATCAATGGGAGAAAATCGGCTATGTGCCGCAGAAAAATGCCTTTAATCCGCTTTTTCCCGCAACGGTGCGCGAGGTGGTTCTGTCCGGGCTGTACAGCCGGGGCAAGCTGTTCAAACGGATTTCGAAGGTCGACCAGATCAAATGCGACGACGCGTTGCACGCGATGCGAATCGAGGATTTGGCCGGCAAACGCATCGGCATGCTGTCAGGCGGACAGCAGCAGCGCGTATTTCTGGCGAGGGCGTTGATCAACAATCCGGCGCTGCTGATCCTTGACGAGCCGACGGTGGGAATCGACACGGAGACGCAGGAAGGCTTTTTTCATATGATCAGGCATATGCATAAGCACCATAACATTACGTTCCTTATGGTATCGCATGATATGGATCGGTTCCGTTCCTACCTGGGGGACGAACCGGCGCGGGAGGCCGGCAAGCTGAAATTCTATGTCCGACACTCCCACGATCTGGAGAACTGCGTAGAGAACAATTTGACGCACAGCCTCAGAGGGCTGCGTCATTCGATGGAGGATCAAGCCGCTCTGCAGCATTGATTTGTGCGGTTGTGCGGTGAGGGTTTCCGTTATGTTTTTTTGAGAACAGAAAGGCGCTGGTGCAGTGGATATTCTGACAACCGAATTTTTTCAACGCGCGCTGATCGGCGGCGTGCTGATCGGGATAACGGCCCCGCTTCTGGGGCTGTTTCTCGTCCTGCGACGGCTCGCCATGATCGGCGATACGCTGGCTCATGTCTCGATCGCGGGGGTAGCGCTTGGCTTTGTAACAGGGGTTTACCCGATCGCGGTCGGTCTCGTATTCGCGCTGGCCGCTTCGTTCGCGATCGAGAAGTTGCGCAAGGCGTACAAGACATACGCCGAGCTGTCCATCGCCATCATCATGTCCGGCGGCGTTGCCCTGGCTTCGTTGCTATTCTCGCTAGGCAAAGGCTTCAGCGTGAACGTCACCAGCTACTTGTTCGGCAGCATCTATACACTGGGAAATACGGATCTCGTCTGGATCGCAGCCGTCACGGTCGTGATTCTGGCGTCGGTCGGCCTGCAGTTCAAGGAACTGTTCATGATGACGTTCGACGAAGATGCGGCGGCCGTCAACGGCCTGCCTGCCCGATATTTCAATTTGATGATGAGCGTGCTGACCGCGCTCGTTATCAGCGTTTCGATCAAGATCGTCGGCGCGCTGCTCGTTTCCGCCCTGCTGACCATACCTGCTGCCTGCAGCTTAATTGTGGCGCGCAGCTTCAAGCAGTCGGTTATGCTTGTCGTGGCGATTGCGGAGGCGGCCGTCATCGGCGGGCTTCTTCTGGCCGGCGTCTGGAATCTGGCGCCCGGCGCCACGGTCGTGCTGCTGCTCATTGCCATATTGATTTTGCTGCTGGCCGTCAAGAACGGCCGGCGTGTCTGACAACAGCAAACCTATATGCGACTCGTCCCGGTTGGCGTTTTCGAGCTGGACCCTCCTTCCCCAAGTGGCGAATTCTGATCCGGTATGGTACAATAAATACTTCTTTAATGGAACAGAAGTGGAACCAAGGGGGATCCAGATGCCGACGCCGAGCATGGAAGACTATTTGGAACGGATCTATAAGCTGATTGATGAGAAGGGCTACGCGCGCGTCTCCGATATCGCCGAGGGTCTCGAGGTCCATCCGTCCTCCGTTACCAAAATGATCCAGAAGCTGGATAAGGATAACTATTTGATTTATGAGAAATACCGCGGACTCGTCCTGACCAACAAAGGCAAGAAGATGGGCAAACGGCTCGTCGACCGCCATCATCTGTTGGAATCGTTCCTGACGATGATCGGGGTGCAGGATGAGAACATTTATAAAGACGTGGAGGGGATCGAGCATCATTTGAGTTGGGATTCGATCACCTGTATCGCTACGCTGGTGGAATATTTCAATCGGAACCCTAATCGGATTGACGATTTAGCGGCCATCCGCAGCGAATTGGAAAACGATTAACGAATCACGAATACGAAACGCCGGTGACCTTCCATAGGAGCGCCGGCGTTTTTGCGGAGCGGTCATATTGTCCAAGCGTGTGAACATAGGGTGAACGTAGTGGCCATCATGCGCGGGGACGGGGGACAGGCGATGGATGTGAATGCGGTGTTCGAGGGCGGCGGGGTCAAAGGGATCGCCTTGGCGGGTGCGGTTGTCGGCGCGGAACGAAGCGGTGTCCGATTTCAGGGGGTGGCGGGCACGTCCTCGGGCTCGATCGTGGCTTCGTTGCTCGCCGCCGGCTACAGCGGGGAAGAATTGCAGCGGATCATTAACCAAACGCCGTTTAAAACATTTCTGAAAAGAAGTCCGTTGTACAACGTCAGGTTTGCCGGTCCGGCCGTACGGCTGATGTGGAAAAAAGGGCTGTATTCCGGAGAAGCGCTGGAATACTGGATCCGGAAGCTGCTGCTCGCCAAAGGGGTGCGGACATTCGCCGACCTCCCTAAAGGAAAGCTGAAAATCGTTGCTTCCGATATTTCAAACGGCCGAATCGTGGTGCTGCCGGACGATCTGCCCTTTTACGGCGCCGATCCTGCACAGTTCGAGGTTGCGAAAGCGATACGGATGAGCGCAAGCATTCCTTTTTTCTTCGATCCGGTCATCATTCGCCAGCAGGTCGGTATCCGTGAAGAAGATGGGTTCGCGGGACGTTTCGCCTATATTGTGGACGGCGTGCTTCTCAGCAATTTTCCTCTATGGCTTTTTGAGGAGGGTCAGAGTGGGAGGGAGGAGCCGGTGCCGACGATCGGGTTTCAATTGGTGGGCAAAAACGCAAACGAACCGCACGTCATCCGCGGTCCGTTTTCGATGCTTCAAGCGATTTTCGAGACGATGCTCCAGGCGCACGACGAGCGGTACATCGAGAAGGAATATCGCGATCGTACGGTCAAAATTCCGACGCTCGGCGTCCGTTCCACCCAGTTTGAGTTGAGGGAGGAGGTGAGCGCACGGCTGTTTGAGTCCGGACGTGAAAAAACGGAGGCGTTTTTCCGGACGTTCTTCATCCGTTAGCGCTTCCGTTTCGGAGTCATAAATCAATGGTATTTGGGTTGGTTGTCGTCATCTTTACCGCCTTCGATCACCCGGAACGGAACGGTTTTGCGCGAGCGGGATTTCGTCTTCAGCCGATCCGGCGCCGCCGAGCGCGCACTCGGCTTGGAGACCCGGAAACGGGACGGAGGAAATTTATACAGCAGGAACACGACTGCGAATACGGTTACCGGGATGATCAGCCCTACCGGATTCTTTATGAGCTGGGACACGACTCCGACTCCCATCAGAACAATGAGCGCGATAAACCAAGGTTGCAGCTTGCGGCGCATGGCGCATTCACCCTTTCCTGCTATTGTTCGAGCATCGGGCCGGAAACCCGGCCTATATATTAAGCCTTTACCACTTGCTGGTCAAGCTCACGCATCCGGTTGAAGGAGGCGATGGATACGGCGACCTGATCGTCGGTCGGCTCCTTGGTCGTCAGCAGCTGCAGCCAAAGGCCGGGATAACCGAGGAAGCGCAGCACAGGCATGTCGCGAAGCGCATTGGTTAGCCGAAGCGCTTCATAAGATAGTCCGAGCACTAGCGGCAGCAGCAGGATACGGATATAAATTCGTTCCCAGAGGGAATCCCACGTGAAGACCGGGAGCGAATAGAGCAGGACGCCGACGATGACCGATAGCACGATGAAGCTGCTTCCGCAGCGGTAATGCAAACGTGTATATTTCTGAACGTTCGCTACCGTCAGCTCTTCGCCGGCTTCATAGGCGCTTATGACTTTA
This sequence comes from Paenibacillus darwinianus, assembly GCF_000598065.1. Lineage (GTDB taxonomy): Bacteria > Bacillota > Bacilli > Paenibacillales > Paenibacillaceae > Paenibacillus_I > Paenibacillus_I darwinianus. The sequence continues at coordinate 12,508 of NZ_KK082162.1, forward strand.
TGCTCGGCCCCGTGGTACTGAAAAAGCCGCTTGATGAGCGGGGTAAGCGAAATGACGTATAGATAAACGAGAAGAAATACGATTTTGATAAGTCCTTCTATTAAATTATGCACAAATATACTATCTGTTACTCCGCTGAACAGCAGCTCCTCGACTGCGGCAGGTACAATCGTAAACACCAGCTTGCCGAATATGAACGACAGAATTCCCGCCAGCGTGACGCCGACCAGCATGCTGAGGCTCCACCCGGATCTGCCTTCCGGCTTGCGTTTGGCCGTCTCCTTGACCTCTTCTTCCCCAGCCTCGTCCTCGGCGTAGGCCTCTATGGAGAAGTTAAGATGCTGGGAGCCTTTGGCGCTCGATTCCAGGATGCCGATGATTCCGCGCACGAAAGGTATTTTTTTCAGCTTCTGCAGCCACGGCTTGGAGGTTTTCGGAACTTCGTAGAAGACGATTTCCTCATTTTTGCGTCGGACCGCCGTCACGTTCACGTTGCGGCCGGCGAACATCACGCCTTCGATTACCGCCTGTCCTCCATAAATGCTCGGTATTTGTTGCGGCAACTTGCCTTCCACCCTTCTGATCGGTTCCTCCGACGGCGCGCCGCCGAAGCTTCTCCTTCCATTTTACTTGATTCGGCGGCCGAATGCGAGCGCCAATGGGTTGCCCATGCGGGAGTAGGCCGGCCCGCCCCGTGGCATACTACCGGACAAATGAAAGGAAGGAATGATTAGGAGATGGCGATGGTCAGAATGACGGCGTACAGGCGAAAACATAGCCACCAAACAAACCCGTGGAGCTACAGCATCATGATCGGTTTTTACGCAGGCCTGATATGGAGCGTTTTTCATTGGCTGGTCTATGTTTTAAAGTTTACGGCCGTGATTCCCGGCTATTTGGCCGAACCATTCTTCAGGCGATCGTTTCTGCAGACGTGGTGGGGACATTTGACGGGGATCGTTTTTTTTATCCTCTTCTCGATCGCTGCGGCGCTGCTTTATTGGATGCTGCTCGGCAGGCTCCGGGGGCCGTGGCCGGGCATTATATACGGGGTGCTGTGGTGGGGAGTGATGTTCTACGCGCTAGGACCGCTTTCCGGGATGACCTCGCCGGCGCCGAGGCTCGGTTGGAACACGCTGATGACGGAGCTCTGCGTCCATGTGCTGTGGGGGCTGTTCATCGGGTATTCGATCGCGTTCGAGTTCCATGACGAGGCTTCCCGCGAGCCGCTGAAGGCGCAATAGCGAGTAAGGCCGGCGCGGGCCTTGGAGGAAACACTTCTCAAATGTCGAACCGGTATGGTAAAATGGCTTGTGGCTTTCGGCCGATTGCCACTATGAATCCTGGAGGTGCGACATGCCCAAGGTGCTTGTTTTGAACGGCCCGAATTTGAATATGCTCGGCGTCAGGGAACCGGGCGTTTACGGCACCGGTACGCTGGCCGGCATTGAAGCGATGCTTCGCGAATCCGCTGAGCGGCTTGGGGCGGAGCTCGATTTCTATCAATCGAATCACGAGGGAGCTTTGATTGACCGCATTCATGCCGCCTACGGCAACACGGACGGCATTCTAATCAATCCCGGCGCGCTGACGCATTACAGCTATGCGCTGCGAGATGCGCTGAGCACGGTTGCGCTGCCCGTCGTGGAGGTCCATTTATCAAACATACATAAAAGGGAAGCGTTCCGGCACGTATCCGTCGTCGCGCCCGTCGCGGTCGGACAAATTGCGGGCTTCGGCGCGCAAAGCTACGAGCTTGGTCTTCAGGCGCTGCTCAAGGCGCTGAAGGCATGACGGAGAAGGTTGCGGTCCGCTTAGCCGGCCTGATAAGGGGGAACGGGAATGAGTGAACTTCGTGTAAACCGGCTTCGCGCTATGCTGGAAGGGATGGGACTGTCTGCCTTGCTTGTCGGCTCCGCCGTGAACAGGCGGTATTTGTCCGGTTTTACCGGCACGTCCGGCGCGGCGCTCATTACGGAGAGCTCGGCTTTTCTGCTGACCGATTTCCGATATAGGATACAGGCTCCGGACCAGGCACCGGATTTCACGGTGCTGGAGCACGCGCCCGACATGCTGGAAACGGTTAAAACGCTGCTTGAGTCGGAAAGGGTCCGCCGCCTGGGTTTCGAAGAGCGGCATGTCACGTTCGCCGATTATCAATCCTGGTCCGCGGCTCTGTCTCCGATCGAGCTTGTGCCGGTATCGTCTGCGGTCGAGGATTTGCGCATCGTCAAGGACGAGCGGGAAATCGCCGTTATGCAGGAGGCCGCCAAGCTTGCGGACGATACGTTTGCGCATATGCTCGGCTTCATCGCGCCGGGCAAGACGGAGCTGGAAATTGCGCTTGAGCTCGAAACGTTTATGCGCAGGGGCGGCGCGACGTCCGCTTCGTTCGACACGATTGTGGCATCGGGCGAGCGCTCGGCGCTGCCGCACGGCGTCGCGAGCGGCCGAAAGGTCGGGACCGACGAGTTCGTCAAGCTCGATTTCGGCGCTTATTACAAAGGTTACTGCTCGGATATCACCAGAACCGTCGTGGTCGGCAAGCCATCGGATAAGCATCGCGAAATTTATCACATCGTTCTCGAAGCGCAGTTGCATGCGCTGCAGCATCTCCGACCCGGGATGACCGGCCGGGAGGCCGATGCCTTGACGCGGGACGTTATCGCAAGGTATGGTTATGGTGAGTTTTTCGGACACGGAACCGGCCATGGGCTCGGTATGGAAATTCATGAAGCACCCCGGCTCTCGCTCAGAAGTGACACGGTTTTAACACCCGGTATGACCGTGACGGTCGAGCCCGGCATCTACCTCCCCGGCTTCGGCGGAGTGCGGATCGAGGACGACGTCGTGATCACCGACACCGGGATTAGAATATTGACCTCATCCCCGAAGGAATTGACCGTTCTGGGTTAAGGACATATTACAGGAGGTAATTTTCAAGTGATTTCAGTCAACGATTTCAAAACAGGACTTACCGTCGAGGTGGAAGGCGACATTTTTACCGTTATCGAATTCCAGCACGTCAAGCCGGGCAAGGGCGCCGCGTTCGTACGCTCCAAGCTCAAAAACCTGCGCAACGGCAACACCGTCGAGCGCACGTTCCGCGCCGGTGAGACGATCGGCCGCGCCATCATCGAGAACCGGGAGGTTCAATATCTGTACAACTCGGGCAACGAGTATACGTTCATGGACAACGAGAGCTTCGACCAGTTCAATCTGGACAAGAAGCAGCTCGAATGGGAGATCAACTTCCTGAAGGAAAACATGAACGTGAACATTTCCAGCTACCAGGGTGAAATCATCGGCATCTCGATGCCGAACAGCGTCGATCTCAAGGTGATTGAGACCGAGCCGGGTATCAAAGGCAACACGGCGACCGGCGCTACGAAGAGCGCAAAGTTGGAGACGGGCCTGAACGTGCAGGTGCCGCTTTTCATCAACGAGGGCGACGTGCTGCTGATCGACACGCGGGACGGCAAGTATATCTCCCGCGCCTAATTCCGCATCCGCATCGTACGAGCCGTCCGGCAGCAGCCGGGCGGCTTTGTTTTGGTTAGGTTCGTTAGACTATGCTGCGTTTATGAAACTGGAAACCCTTCGGGTTGTTTTCCCTTCTTAGGGCCGGGAACTGACGCGCAGCGCGAAAAGGGGATACCGCAGCGGCGCACTTTTTGCTATAATATAAACTTGTATGCGAATGACTCGGTGGGGAGTGAAACGGCTTGGCCTTGATAGTGATGAAATTCGGCGGCAGCTCCGTAGGAACGCCCGAACGGATGCAGCGGGTTGCAAACCGGATATTGGAAAGGCAACAGGAAGGGAACCGGATCGTCGTCGTCGTTTCCGCCATGGGCGATACGACGGACGATTTGATCGATCAATCGAAGCTTCTTAATCCGAATCCGCCGGCGCGTGAGATGGACATGCTGCTCACAACCGGCGAACAAATATCGATCGCGTTGCTCTCAATGACGATTCATGCGCTTGGCGGCAAGGCCGTGTCTTATACCGGCTGGCAGGCGGGCATCGTTACGGAGCCGGTTCACGGGAAGGCGAAAATCGCCGATATTAAGCCGGGCCGGATTTTCGCTGCGCTTGACGATGGCAACGCGGTCATCGTGGCCGGCTTCCAGGGGATGACCGAGGCCGGTGACATTACGACGCTTGGGCGCGGCGGCTCCGACACGACGGCGGTTGCACTGGCAGCGGCGGTGAACGCCGACTTGTGCGAAATTTATACCGACGTGGACGGCGTCTATTCGACAGACCCGCGCGTCGTCAAAAACGCCCGCAAGCTCGACGAGATTTCTTACGATGAAATGCTGGAACTGGCGCACCTCGGTGCGGCCGTGCTGCATCCGCGCGCGGTGGAATATGCGAAGCTGAGCAACGTCCGCCTGGTGGTGCGGTCCAGCTTTACGAATAATGAAGGCACGACTGTGAAGGAGGAAGCGGTTATGGAGCAAGGCATCGCCGTGCGCGGCATCGCGTTTGACAAGAACGTGTCGCGCATCAGCATTTTGGGCGTGGAGGACGTGCCGGGCGTGTTGGCCCAGGTATTCGGGGCGCTTGCCAAGCACGGCATCGACGTGGATATTATCGTGCAAAGCGGCACGCAGGGCGGGAAAGCGGACTTCTCGTTCACCGTGTCGGGAGGCGATGAGGAGGCGGCGATCCGCGTAATCGAAGGCATTCGCTCCGAGCTGCCTTACAGGGAGACGACCTCCGAGACCGGTCTTGTAAAGGTGTCCATTGTGGGCGCAGGCATGGTCAGCAACCCGGGCGTTGCGGCCACGATGTTCGATGCGATTTCGAGCCTTGGCGTCAGCATCAAGATGGTCAGCACATCCGAAATCAAGTGCTCCTGCGTCATTGCCGCCGAGCCGCTGAACGATGTGGTGCGTTCGCTGCACACGGCATTCGGCCTCGACACGGCTGACCAAGTGTTCGTCGGCGGCCCTCAAGAACGCCGTTAAACCTGCGCAGTAGAAGCGGCCGAACCCAGAAGCTGATGCCGGTTTCCCCCATGGGGGAAACCGGCATCAGCTTTTTCTTGTTCGGCGCGGAGGCCGCAGTCGTCAGTTAATGCGGTCGAGGATCATCGCAAGCAGTTTATACAGAATCGCGGTGATGCCCGCTGCCATAAGCGGGCCGACGGGTATGCCGCGAAAAAAGACGATCCCGAGTATCGACCCGATGACAAGGCCTACGATCAACTGCGGATCGAATTTCAGCATTTCCAGTCCTTTGCCGTTCACATAGGTGGCGATTGCGCCCCCGGCAAGAGCGATCCAACCGGGCCAGGAGGTCAACGCCCCCGCTATTTCCTTCGTTTGAATGCGGCCCGACGCGAACGGTACGAGTACGCTGAACGTCAGGCAGAGAAGACCGAATTCGAGCCCGCGCCGCTCGATGGCGGGCAGATAACGTTCCAGGTGAACCAGCTTCACGATCAACAGGATACAGGCGGCCGTCGCGATGATCGGCGATCGTCCGATCAGCCCGACGACTATCAAAACGACCAGAATGACTTCTCCGCTCATGCGACTCTCCCGTGCTTCGATTGGTAACTTGATAGCAGGCACGCCGCCCGAATCAGGTTTCTCTCCATTTTATGTCCAAGCCGTTCGAATATGACCTTGGCCGCAGGTTCGTATCGAAGAAGGGCCGTCATCGGTTCCCGATCAGCGGTTAAACGATCGTCATCGTGTCGCCGGACAGTCTGGGCACCGCGTCGAACCGATTGACCTGAGCGCAGAACTGCACATCTTTGCCGAAGCCGAGCTTTGCCATCCGCCTGCCGGAGGCGCTTCTCACGAGTGTGCCGTAAATATCGCCCGCGTTCTGCCGGTAAAAGCCAAGCATCGCGCAGCCGAGATCGTCCGCCTCGATCGGCGTTGCCGAGAGTGCGATCATCCGGTCCAGCAGCAGTCCGGCGCAAAGGCCGTCCTCAAGGGCAAATTCGTCGTGCGAGCCCGCGCAGAAAAGCGCAATATCCCGCCGCAGCAGCACCGCAGCTTCCGCGCATGCCTCCGCATTGAGCAGCGAGCCGGCCAGCACATGGTCGCTGCGCTCCGCTTTATGAATCGCCCTCGTGCCGTTCGTCGTCGTCAGGATCACCCGCCTGCCGAATACACGACCCGACTGGTATTCTTCAGGAGAATTGCCAAGCTCGAAGCCGGCGATTTTGCGGCCAAACCGTTCGCCGCCCAGCAAATCGCCCGTCCGCTGCATGGCTTTCGCCTCCATGACCGTTTCGACGGACAAGATACCCGTTGCTCCCTCCGACAAAGCGGTGACGATCGTGCTCGTCGCCCGCAGCACGTCAATGACGACGGCCGTTTTATGCAGAAGCTGGTCGGCCCGTGCCTCGCCCGCATTCGGTATCACATGAACCTTCATCGGTCCTCCGCCTTCCGTTCGATCATCATCTCATTTAAATCATATAGAAGTCCGCCTCGCGTAATGTGCGGGCTTCCGGAAACGTATCGTTCCGCAGCCCGCGCCGCATCGCTTCCAGCGCGTAAACGTCGCCGGGAGGGATGTTGCCGAGATGGACATCGGGCCCGAGCGCTTTGATCAGGAACACCTGCTGCGATTTGAGCGGAGCTTCCCATAGAATCCGGTTCGCGTCCGGCAGCAAGCGAAGCACCGTCTGGAACGTGTGCTTGTCGCAGCCTCCGCTGGCGTCGAACAGGCCGACGTCAATGCCGGATTCCCGCGCCTCGATCGTGACCAGATCCGCACCGGCGCTCCAGTCCTCCTCGGCGGTGACCGCCAAATCGTAGGGGTCGATGACGGAGCCGGACAGTTTTTTGCCGTATTCGGTGCAGACGTTCAAGCCCAGCGCAACCCCTTTCCGAATGAGCGCCGTGCGGGTCGTGCGGTCAAGCTCGATCGTGCCGTCCGATACTTCAATCCCGTTGAAGCCAAGCCGGCATACCGTCTCGAAGAAGGATTCGCTTACACCCAGATGGACCGCCGTTTCCAAAAGCGTGCCCCCCGGCATCACGATGATGCCTTGCTGCTTTGCATATGCGATTTTGCGCTCCAGCAGTTCACTCGGATAGAGCGGGGACGTGCCGAATCCCAGCTTGATGAAATCGATGTATGCGCCTGCCGATTCGATCAAATCAGCGTATGCGTTGAAGCCGAGACCTTTGTCCAGCACCATTGTCTTTCCGCCGCTCCGGCAGCGGATGCCCGGCGCGAGCCGGTTTTTATCCCGTTCACCGCTAGGGTCGCACAAAAGAGGGTGCCAAGCCCCTCGTGGGGTGAGCTCCATGTTTCGAATCTCCTCGCTTCCTCGTCTTGGGTTGAGCTGCGTCAACCATGCAAGCAATATATGCAGCAGCCAAATGGGCGGTGCCCGGCATGCGGGTTGACAAGCCTGCATATGGTATATCAATCGGGCGAGCGTGCGGAAAGGAGGAGACACCGTTGATCAATAAAATCGTGCTCGCGATGGGGGTTTTACGGCTGCTGTCCGGGAGTATTGAAATTTTCGCAGCGCTGCTCATGCTGCGCTTCAACCAGATCGAGAAGTCGCTTGTCATCAACTCTTCGCTGGCGCTCGTCGGTCCGCTCATTCTGATCGCGACGACAACGATCGGACTCGTAGGCATTTCGGATAAGCTGTCGCTGGGGAAATTCGCCTGGGTGTTGGCCGGCGTCACCTGCCTGCTGGTGGGCATTCTCAAAAAATGACCGCTCTATCACAGCAGGTGAAGCGGATGATAGAGAGCCCGTCATAATGCCGGCGCTATCGCATATAAATGAGACAAGGCAGGACAACCGGCGGTGCCGGCGGCGCATGACGGCACAGACGAGCAGGTTGTCGAAAAGGAGGCGGTCCCGATGGTATCCGAGGTTTTGCTGCTCCTGCCGTCGGAGCTGCAGCGCGTTCTGGGCAAGCTTCCCGCGCATGTGTTAGACAAACTAGAGGAGATCCGCATCAGGGAAGGGCGTCCGCTCGAGGTCGGCTATGGCGGCGGCTTCGGGTTCGCCGGTGAAGCGGGCGCGTTGAGCGGCGATCCGGACATGGCCTACAAGCCCGGATCGGATATATGCCGCAAACTGCTGGAGCGGATTACCAACCATTCGCTGTACGCGATGGAAGAGGAGCTGCGAAGGGGTTACATTACGGTGGCCGGCGGGCACAGGATCGGGCTTGCGGGCCGGACAGTGCTGGAGGGTGGTGCCGTGCGCGGGCTGCGTGACGTGTCGGGCTTCAACATCCGGATCGCGCGCGATATCTCGGGGGTCGCCGACGCGGTGCTACCGGGTCTGATCAACCGGCCGGGACGGACCGTTCGCTCGGCGTTGATCGTCGCTCCGCCGCAGCAGGGCAAGACGACGATGATCCGCGATCTTGCAAGGTCCGTCAGCTATGGACGGTGGCGGCATCCTGAAGCCGCCAAATGGCCCGGCCGAAAGGTCGGCATTGTAGACGAGCGGTCCGAAATCGCGGCATGCGTGCGCGGGGTTCCGACCTTTGACGTCGGTCCGCGGACCGATGTGATCGATGCTTGTCCGAAAGCGGAAGGGATGATGATGATGCTCAGATCGATGTCTCCGGAGCTGCTCGTCGCGGACGAGATCGGGCGGCCCGAGGATGCGGATGCGATCAGGGAGGCGTCGCACGCAGGCGTAGCCGTAATCGCCACCGCTCACGCCGCTGATTTGGCCGAGGCGCGCGGCAGACCGGTGTTGCGACGGCTGTTGGAGGAAGGCGCATTCGACTTGCTGGTCGAGCTGCGCAGGACGCCGGCAGGGCTTTCGCACCGCATTATACCGGCAACGGGAGAGCGGGCCGTAAGACCGAGTGCAAGGGAGCCGACAGGCGGCCTCTCCCGCGCGGAGGATGGTGTTCGCTATCCGACAGGAGGCCCGCCGTGATCCAGGTGATCGGCGCCATGCTGATCTTATTCGCCGGCGCCATGCTCGGCTTCGTGCAGGCGGCAAAATATGCGGACCGCGCTCTGCAGCTTCGCCAGCTGGTGCACGCGCTGCAGAGGCTCGAAACGGAAATCGGCTACGGTCACACGCCGCTTCCCGCCGCGCTCGACAACGCTGCGAGCGGCCTGCACGGACCCGTTCCGGAGCTGTTCCGGGACGCTTCCCTCCGGCTGAAGAGCGGCGACGGCCTCCTGTTCCGCGAATGCTGGGAAGCGGCGCTCGACGGGGGTTGGTCGCGAACCGCGCTTCGGCAAGCCGAACGGACCTCCTTGGTACGCCTCGGCTCGGCGCTCGGCATAAGCGACCGGGAGGACCAGATCAAGCATCTGCGGCTGGCGATGCTGCAGCTTCGAACCGAGGAAGAGTCCGCGCGGGAAGAGCAGTCCCGCTACGGCAAGATGTGGAGGAGCCTCGGCGTTTTGGCGGCCGCTCTAGTCGTCATTCTCATGTTGTAGCGGGAGGCCGGAAGATGAATATTGACGTCAGCGCCATTTTTCAAATTGCCGGGATCGGCATCGTCATCGCGATGATTCACACCATCCTGAAGCAGATGGGCAAGGAGGACATGGCGCACTGGGTAACGGTAATCGGCTTCGTGGTCGTGCTGTTTATGGTGGTGCGGCTGCTCAATGAATTGTTTCAGGAAATCAAAACGATTTTTTTGTTCCAGTAAAGACGGACAAGTAGGTGACCGCAGTGGAAATCATTCAGATCGTCGGTCTAGGGCTGATCGCCACCGTGCTCATCCTGATTATCAGGGAGCAGAAGCCGATGTTCGCTTTTTTGCTGGCGGCTTTCACCGGTATCTACGTCTTTCTGTTTCTGATCGGCAAGATCGATGCGGTCATCACCGTCCTTCAGGAGCTGGCCGAGCGATCCGGCATTCCGGGCATTTATCTGCAGACGATTCTCAAAATTATCGGCATCGCCTACATCGCTGAATTCGGCGCGCAAATCGTAAGGGACGCCGGTCAGGAAAGCGTCGCTTCGAAAATCGAATTCGCGGGCAAGGTGCTTATTCTCGTAATGGCGGTGCCGATTATCGGCGTCATTATCGAGACCGTTATTGGCCTGCTGCCGGAAGGGGGATGAGCAAGGTGCGGAAACGACGACCTGCCGCTCCTCGTCCGGTCATCCGCCGAAACGGGCCGCCGATCGCGATCGTGCTTGCGCTGATCGTGCTGGCGATGCTTTCAAGCGTCGGATTTGCGGATGCCGCGCCGGTCGCTGCGCCGGAATTCGGCTATGAGAACCAGACTCATGACGCCGCGGCGATCGGCACGCCAGGGGGCGGCATTCCGGGCGGCCTGGCCGAATCCGGCCTGCGCGACATCGATACAGCGGCTGTGGAGGACTATTGGAACAAGCTGATGACGGACTACGGCGGATTTTTCCCCGACCGGCGAGTGCCGAGCTTTATGGAAATGATCCTTCCCGGCGGCGAAGGGCTCGACTACCGGAACGTGCTTGGCGGACTGCTGCGCTATGGGCTGTACGAAGTGCTTTACAGCGGCAAGCTGATCGTCACGATCGTGATGCTGACGGTGTTCTGTATGATTCTTGAGACGCTGCAAACCGCATTCGAGCGCAACGCTGTGAGCAAAGTCGCATATGCAGTCGCTTATATGGTGCTGCTCGTGCTGGCGGTCAACAGCTTCAATACCGCGATCGGCTACGCGAAGGACGCGATCGGCGGGATGATTCAGTTCATGATGGCGATGATTCCGCTGCTGCTGACGCTGCTCGCGTCGATGGGGAGCGTCGTCACCGTTACCGTGATGCACCCGCTTATCGTTTTTATGATCCATACGGTCGGCACGCTGATTTACACCCTGGTTTTTCCGCTACTGTTCTTCTCGGCGGTGTTGCATATTGCGAGCGCGCTTTCGGATAAATTCAAGGTGACGCAGCTCGCGAATTTGCTCCGGACGATTGCCGTAGGCTCGCTCGGGCTGCTGCTGACCGTTTTTCTCGGCGTTATTTCCGTACAGGGCGCGACAGGCTCCGTTACGGACGGCGTCGCGATCCGGACGGCCAAATTCGTGACCGGCAACTTCGTGCCGGTGGTGGGAAGGCTGTTCGCGGACGCCGCGGACACCGTTATGTCGGCTTCCCTACTGGTAAAAAATGCGGTCGGCATAGCCGGCGTCGTCATTCTGCTCTTCCTGTGCGTGTTTCCGGCGGTCAAAATATTGGTGCTCGCCTTCATATACAAAGTATCCGCCGCCGTCATGCAGCCGCTCGGCAACAGTCCGATCGTCGGCACCCTCGACACGATCGGCAAAACAATGATCTACGTTTTTGCCGCGCTGGCCGCAGTGGGCATGATGTTCTTCCTTGCGGTGACGATCATCCTGACGGCGGGTAATGCGGCCATTATGATCAGGTGAACGGAGGGAACCTGTTTGCTGGCTTGGTTGAGCGATTGGCTTAAACAGCTGCTGGCGGTCGTGCTGCTGGCTTCGGTCGTGGAGCTGCTGCTGCCGGGGAATTCGTTCCACCGCTACATGCGCCTGGTGCTCGGCCTTCTCATCCTGCTTGCGATGCTTTCGCCGGTCATGGCGCTGGTGCGCGGAGATCCATCCCGACTTCTCGATCGGAGCATTCGCAGCTGGGAGGCTTCATCGCGGAATGCCGCGCCTGGAATGCCGACGCTGGAGGACATCGAACGGGATGCCCGGAAGCTGCAGGAAGCCCGGCAGCGGGAAGCGGCACTGCTGGCGGCGCGCAACCTGGAATTTTCGATGGAAGAGGAGCTGCGGCGCGAGGCTGGTATTGACGGCGCGAGGGTCAAGGTGGAGCTGGCCTGGGACGCTTCGGAAGGGGCCTCGTTCCGCTCGGTGAGCGTGACGCTGGCAGCGGCTTCTGCCGGAGGCGGAGCGGGCGGCGGGACGGCGAAGTCCGGTGGCGGATGGGGCGGTGGGTACGGCGGAAGCGCCGGCCGTAAGTCCGAAGG
>NZ_KK082163.1:0-2519 GCF_000598065.1 Paenibacillus darwinianus
CCTTGGTGAGCCGTTACCTCACCAACTAGCTAATGCGCCGCAGGTCCATCCGTAAGCGGCAGATTGCTCCGCCTTTCCCAATTCCCCCATGCGAGGGTATTGCGTATCCGCTATTAGCATCCGTTTCCGAATGTTATCCCGGTCTTACGGGCAGGTTACCTACGTGTTACTCACCCGTCCGCCGCTAACTCAGTCAGGAGCAAGCTCCCGACTAAATCCGCTCGACTTGCATGTATTAGGCACGCCGCCAGCGTTCGTCCTGAGCCAGGATCAAACTCTCCATTAAAGTGAGTCGATATCGCTCATTACTTGTATAGCTTTTCCATCTTCCCTTGCAGGAAAATGGGGCAGTTTCGCTCGTTGTTCAGTTTTCAAAGAACAATGGTGTTCTCTTTTTCGGCGAAAGCCGAGAAAGAAAAGCGCCTTATTTCGTTTCTTTCTTTCATCGCAACCTCTCAGCGGCGACTTGAATAATATATCATATCCGCCTACTGTGATGCAAGTGAAAATTTTTACCAATCCTTCGATTGTGGTCACATGCCTGAATCAGAGGCGATAACTACTTTACCACAGCAGACGATACCTGGTCAACATCCAACTTTTTACCTTCGCACAAAAAAACAAAGCTTCTGGACGAAGCTTTTGCACAGTGGACTCCGGGCATTTAAAACCGTTGTTTACAGCACCGACCATTGCAGCCCCAGTATCAACGCAATGCCGGGGACGCCAAGCAGTGTAACCGTCGCAATCGTGGACGGATTCAACGGTATATGGAAACCCGATATCAAGCCCGATCCATTTAATAGATAGAGAAAAAGAGCCGCCGCAGCGACGTGAAGACCGAAATGCTTCAGTCCGCCCCATGAGACGCGATGCCGGACCAATACGAACAGAAGCGCCGCGAGCGAGCCTGCAAACAAGATGCTCCAGCCGAGTTTCATCCTACGTCTGCCTCCCTATGAGCGGACCAAGCAACCTTTAAACTTTTGGCATGCCGCAACAGCATTTCATACCGTTTCTCGGCCGCTTCGATGGCAAAGATGGCGTAATCGATCTGATCCTTGCCGAGCGCATACTCAAAATGCCGCTGAGCATTGACCCAATCCCGGTGCGCATCCCTTATTTCCTTGATCAAGTTGTCGGCCATCATGCGCAATTCAGGCTGCACTACCTCCGCTTTCGTCATTACGGCGCTTTTTCCCCACATTTTCATCCACCTCGTCGCCCAAAAGTTCCAAGCCGCCATTCATTACCCTCCCTGTCCACATTCTCGGCAGCGAAAGGTTTCGCGTATAGCGAAAATCCGCTAATACCATTTTATAAACGGAGGCCCCCTACTTAGAACCGCTCTAAAGACCGAAAAATGAGAAAAATTTTAATCTAAATTCCGACACCAAAAAAATCCGCCGGGGCCCCTGCGGATTTTCGCGCAAATTTCAATACATTACCTCAACTCTCTACGGCCTTCGAGCGCTTTCGACAGCGTGACCTCATCGGCATATTCCAAATCGCCGCCTACCGGCAAGCCGTGCGCGATGCGCGTGACCTTAATGCCGAAAGGCTTCACCAGCCGCGATAAATACATGGCCGTCGCTTCGCCTTCGATATTCGGATTCGTTGCCAGGATAAGCTCCTGCACCTGTTCGTCGCCAAGCCGCTTCAACAACTCCGCGATGCGGATTTCATCGGGCCCGATCCCTTCCATAGGCGAGATCGCCCCCTGCAGCACATGGTACTGGCCGTCGAACTCCTTCGTCCGCTCCATGGCCACGAGATCCCTTGACTCCTGTACGACGCATATGACCGAATTGTCGCGCGATCTGTCCTGGCAAATCCGGCACGGATCAATATCGGTAATGTTGCAGCAGACGGAACAATAATGAAGATTGCGTTTGACGCTAACGAGCGATTTGGCAAAATCGATCACGTCGTCCTCTTTCATGCGAAGAACGTGAAAAGCCAGCCGGGCGGCGGTCTTTGGACCAATACCCGGCAGCCTTGAGAATGATTCGATCAGCTTGGCGATCGGTTCTGGATAATACAAGGCAGACAGACTCCTTCTAGAACAATCCCGGGATTTTCATACCGCCCGTAAATTTTCCCATGTCTTTGTTGGCGAGCTCATCCGCTTTGGTGATCGCGTCGTTGACGGCTGTCAGCACGAGGTCCTGCAGCATGTCGATATCGTCCGGATCAACGGCTTCGGGTTTGATCGCAACACTCAGCAATTTCTTGTGCCCGTTAACCGTTACGGTTACGACGCCGCCGCCCGCAGAGCCTTCGATCGTTTTCTCGCCAAGCTCCTCCTGCGCCTTCAGCATTTGCTCCTGCATTTTCTTCACTTGCTTCATCATTTGGTTCATGTTGTTCATGGTTCGACACTCCTTCATTATGGTGGGTTATAAAATTCCGTTACGGAACCCGTTACGGTTTGGGTTCGTCATCGACGATCACAACGAGATCCTCGCCGAACAGGTGGATCGCTTCCTCTACCCATTCCGGCTTGCCCGGCGCAGCCG